>CAJYOV010000632.1 GCA_913776405.1 Pseudobdellovibrionaceae bacterium | reverse complement strand
GATGAGCTGCTTTGAGATCGCAAGGCCAAGGCCCGAGCCGCCGAAGCGACGCGAATGGCCCGACTCGGCCTGAGAAAATTTCTGGAAGATTTTTGAGTGGTCTTCTTTGCGAATCCCAATGCCAGAGTCTTTGACGCTTACGCGGTGGAGACTTGAACCGGGAGACGGTGGATGGACTTGCACCGTAATCGTGCCTTGCGAGGTAAATTTTAAAGCGTTGCCAACGAAATTCACCATGACTTGGCGAAGACGTGATGGATCGCCGATCAGAACTTGATCAAGACCGTTCGGAACTTCGAGGCGGAGGGTGACGCCCTTCTCTTCCGCTTGCGACATGAACATCGACACCACGTCGTGCGCGACTTCGCGCATGCGGAACGGAATGTATTCGAGCTTCACCTTGCCAGCTTCGATCTTCGAGATGTCCAAGATGTCTTCAATCAAAGTCAGCAAGAGACGGCCCGAGCGGTGGATGCCGCCTACGTAATTCGTCTGTTCTGGGTTCAGTTCGCTAAGCTCGAGCATCTGACAGAAACCAAGAACGACGTTCAGAGGTGTCCGTAGCTCGTGACTCATCGATGCCAAGAAGTCAGATTTTGCGCGGTTAGCGACTTCCGCAGCCTCTTTTGCTTTTAAAAGGTCAGCAGCGATCGACTTGTAGCCGGAAACGTCACGGCTGAGGGCCGCGACGCGCTCAATACGACCCGAGTCCGTCACGACTGGCACGAGCGTCGTTTGGAAGTATTTGATACCGCCCGAGAGGAACAGTTCTTCCTCGAAAATTTGCGGCTCGCCAGTTTCCATCGCACGCTGATAGCGATCCAAGACCTCACCGATTCGATCCGGCGGGAAGAAGTCGCGTAACGGACGCCCCAGAAGTCTCGTGATCGCGTGTCCGAGCACCGATTCGGCACTTCGATTGACCGATTCGAGTACAAGTTCACCATCAACGAGACGATAGATCGTGATGTAGTCGCTTGTGTTGCTGAAAACGCTCGTAAAGATCGCTTCGCGCTCTTTAAGGTAGTCGGCCTGCTTGCGATAGTCGGTAACGTCAAGACCCACCGACTGAATTTCGACAAGCGAGCCACGCGGGTCGAAGACGCCGCGATGAATCCAGCGAATCCAACGTTCGCCCTCGTTCCAGCGTGAAACCCGAACCTCTTGATGTTGAACGGGCTGTCGTGGCGTCAAGGATTTCAGGACGTCTTGCGCGTCTGTGCGATCTTCCGGAGAGATCGGGTCCAAGAAATTGCGTTTCTGACCGGTCGAAGAATGGAAATAAAGATTGTAGGTCGCATTCGTATAGAGAAGTTCGCCCGTACGGAGTTGGCGACAAACGAACACAGCTTGATCTTCAACGATGGCTTTGTAACGCGCTTCGCTTTCCGTCAACGCTTTCGAAGCTTCGACCTGTGATGTGATATCAAGCGCAATCGTGCCGACAGCCGTTGGATTACGACCGCCGCTATCGAGTAACGGGAATCGCGTCGCGAGGAAGACTCGCTCGCCGTCTTTTGTTTTCACAGACTCTTGTTTGCGAATCGGAGCGCGCTTCAAGAAAACTTCCAGATCGGAATCGCGCATTTGATTAGCGAGTTCTTCAGAGAAGACTTCGCGATCGGTCTTACCAACAATCGAGTCCTCGAAGCCGAACGCACTTGCGAAGGCGTCATTCACAATCAGATATCGACCCAAGTTGTCTTTGAGTGAGATGAGTGTCGGGCTTGCTTCAATAATCGCGCGAATACGGGATTCGCTCGACTTCAAACGTTCCTGGATTCGAACTTCCGACGTCACATCGTTGAAAACGAGGATCAACCCAAGAATTTTTCCATTTTCATCGAATGACGGTAAAACTCGAACGTTGAAAATGACGGCGCCAGCTTCACATTGGCAATCCGTCGGCGTGCCAGTTTCGATCGTCTGACGGGCTTTCGCCTCAAATTCAGGAATCTCACAAACAGTT
This sequence comes from Pseudobdellovibrionaceae bacterium, assembly GCA_913776405.1. GTDB lineage: Bacteria > Bdellovibrionota > Bdellovibrionia > Bdellovibrionales > JAMPXM01 > CAJYOV01. The sequence goes on along the minus strand of CAJYOV010000632.1, from coordinate 4,232 downwards.
GAAATCGAAGTGAGTTCACGACCGATATCGTTTGGCGAGACGAAGAAGACTTTCGGCGCTTCTAAATTGTAGCGGATGAGCCTGAGGCGCGTATCGAGAACGAGTAAGGGCGCGCCGATGCTGTTTTGAATGTTTTCTAGGCTCGTGCTGAGCGCACGAAGCTCAGACGACTTCGCGGAGACTTCTTCGTTAACCGTCGTGAGTTCCTCGTTACTGCTCTGGAGCTCTTCGTTGGTCGTCTCCATCTCTTCATTGGTTGCCTGCAACTCTTCGTTGGTTGATGAGAGCTCTTCGTTCAAACTTTGGAGCTCTTCGTTCGAGACGCCGAGTTCTTCAATGACCGTTTGAAGGTGTTCGCGAGTCGCGTGAAGCTCATGTTCCAGTTCTGCGATTCGCGACGGTAACTCATCGTCTCGCGAAACGGCGGCCGAAACGACTACGGAGCGAGCTTGTTCAAACGTGACCAGGAAGTACTGCGAAGACTGAGAGGACTCATCTTCATCTTCGAGAGGTCGAACGACGATCTGGTAATCCCCGCCCTCATCATTTTTGGCGCGCTTATACGTGCGGCTTCTATGAGCCCCTTGGTCTTTTTGCGCTTTACGCAAAAGAATTGGGAACTCGACCGCCACGGTTTTCGGCAAGAGTGACGGCAATCGAAGGTTAATTTGGCTGTGCGTGAATTTCAGATAACGAGACGCTTCACCGAAAATTTGAATCAGCGTCGCGTCTTCATCGACGACGGCGCCAGCGATCTCATAAACGCGGTTGAGCTGTCTCTGCGCGCGCTGACCCAGAATTTCCGTTTGTGTCGGCCTCCGAACGGGCGGCGCAACAAGCGGTGGCGGTTGTTTCGAGAGTCTGGTCAGCGGCACTTTTTGAACGACGCCTTCGCGGCGTTTAAAAAGTTTCGTCTTCTTGTCGACAAGATCGAAAAGCTGAGGTGTCGAGAGGATTGACTCTGATCTACCGAGAAGGAGAAGGCCATTCGGATTCAAAGCGTAGTGGAAAATTTCAAGCACCCGGCGCTGAAGCTCGGGCTCGAAATAGATCATCACGTTGCGACAGCTGACGAAGTCGAGCTTCACGAACGGCGGATTCTGAATCAAATCTTGGCGCGCGAAAACAACTAAATCGCGAACACGTTTTGCAACCTCGAACGTATTTTCGTGCTCGACGACGAAGCGGTCTCGAAAACGTTCCGGAATATGCTCGAGTTCTTTTTTCGCGTAGTGACCGTTACGAGCTTCTTGTAGTGCCTCGTGATCGAGATCGGTCGCGAAAATCTTAACCGGGAAAGAAATTCGCTTACGCTCTTGGAGATCGACGATGATCATCGCGATCGAGTAGGCCTCTTCGCCCGTGGCACAGCCAGCGACCCAGACACGGAACTCTTGATGATGTTGGTGCGAATCGACCATCGAGTTCAATCGTGACTGAAGCTCTTCAAAAACTTCTTTATCGCGGAAGAACGACGTCACACTGATCAAGAGCTCGTCAGCAGTTCGCCGATCTCGCCAGGCTTTGCATTGAGTGTCTCGATGTAATCTTGGATCGTCGACACGCCGTTTAGCGACATTCGGCGCGCGATCCGCCGCTGAATGGTCGATGGCTTATACTGGCGGAAGTCCTGACCGCGTTTCTGAAAGATGATGTCGTAAATCTGATTTGTCGCCTTCGCATCGAACTGCGAAGAACTCAGCCGTGTTTCATGATCACGCAGAATCTGCAGCAAATCTTTCGCGAGCTGCTCAGGTGGCAGAATCGAATCGACGCTGCCCGTACCGACCGCCGCTTTAGGCATACCGTCGTACTTCGCACTTCGATCATCTTGAGCGAGCGTGATGCCACCGACTGCACGGATCGCACGAACACCCTCGGACCCATCTGTGCCCGTTCCTGAAAGAATAATGCCGACTGCGCGAGAGCCGTAGGCGCGCGCAAGCGACTCGAAGAACTCATCGACCGAAGGCTTCGGCCGAATCGCTTCATCCGCGATGGTGAGCTCCATGCGGCCATCGATGATGTCGAGATCGTTGTTCGGCGGAACGACGTAAATATGGCCACTACGAATCTCAGTACCGCTGGTGACAGCCGCAACCGGAATCGAAGTCTGCTTCGCCAAAAGCTCAACCATCATACTCTTCGAGTGAGGCGCCAAATGCTGAGCGACGATGACAGCGTGAGGAAAATTCTCAGGTAGGTTTGAGACAAATTGCGAGAGCGCCTCGAGACCGCCAGCAGACGCACCGATTCCGATGACCCAAGTAGGCGGCGTTTTCGTTTCGGAATCCGAACGACTCATCAGCTAGTACCCTCATGCGATTCGAGACATCGAGAGACTATCCTCGACCTGCGAACTTTACAAACGCTGGAAACGATAATTTAGCGAGACTTTTGCGCACGCGCATGTGTTGAATTCTAAATAATGGGAGAGCCTCAATGCTTTCTTCCGTGGCCTCTTGGAACATCTCCGCAGAGTTTCAAAGAGTTCAACTGAGATCCTCGGTGAAACTTCAAAAGCGGAGGAGCGCAGTGAACAGTTCAGGAAAACAAAATCAATCCCTACCCGGCAGCTCGTACGGACCGCTCGTCGCGACAGGGATCACGGGTCTCGACGATGTTTTGCTCGGGGGATTACCTAAAGAGAACGTAATCTTAGTCGAAGGCGCCCCCGGCACCGGCAAGACTGCACTGGCCATGGAATTCGCCCTTCGCGGCGCCCTCGAGCACGGCGAAAATGCCGTAATTATGAGCTTCGAATGTCCCATAAATCGCATTCGCGACGACGCAGCAAAGTTTGGTTGGAACATATCGGCCGCCGAGACTGCTGGTCACGTGCGTCTTATAAAAACGACACCCGATCAGATCGTAGAGGATCTACAAAATCGAAACGGCGTGCTTTCTCAAGCCATCAAAGAGATCGGGGCGAAACGAGTCGTCATCGACGGTTTGACGCCTTTGAAGATTCACTGCGAGCGAGGCGCTTACAGCTCGTATCGTGAAACGATCCACAATCTCTACGACTTCCTGCGCTCAAATGAAGTCACCTCGCTGCTAACGACTGAGGCACAGAACTCCCAAGTCCTTGGCGAGACTGGAAGTCAACATGAGCATTTTGTCTGCGACTCAATCCTGACTCTCAGAAAAGAGCCACGCATCCGCACCGTCTCGCGATCACTTGAAGTCTCAAAGTCTCGAGGTCACGAAGCGATTACCGGTCGAAACTCGTTTGAGATCTCAAAAGACGGCGTGAAGGTTTTCGTGCGAACGTCCGCTCGCGAACGCCTGCTTCCACCCGTACCCGCCTCTCACGAGCGCGTGCACTTCGGCCTTGCAGGCCTCGATGAACTTCTGGGTGGCGGCCCTTACCGAGGCTCTTCGACGCTACTCATCGGGATTTCGGGAACCGGCAAAACCGTTTCCGCAATGCACTTCCTCTGCGAATCGGCCCGTGTCGGCGAAAAAGCGCTGCTCATCACGCTCGACGAGCAACCGACCGCGTTTATCCGTAACGCCGAGCAACTCGGGTTCAATATGCAGGAACTCGTCGATCGCGGCGATATTATCATCAATAGCGACTCGCCCCTTGAGCTCAATCTTGATGCACATTTCGCAATGATCGCCGACAGCGTAAAAGAGAACGGCATCAAACGCATCGTCATCGACTCAGTCGCAAGCTACGATGCCATCTTCCCGCAGAATTCACGCGATTCGATTTTCGCACTGACGTCGCACTTAAAATCTCAAGGTGTCACATCTCTTTTCTGTTACGAATGCCCTGAGATGATCGGCGTCTCGAACCTGGGTCATGAAATCAAAGCGTCGTCGATTGCAGACAACATCGTGCTTTTGAATTTCGTCGAGATCTCGACGCGACTTCGCCGCGCTTTGACGGTCACGAAAACGCAAGGGCCTTCGCCCGAAGAGCAAACGCGCGAGTTCGTTATTCGCCGAGGCGGCATCAACTTCCTTGATGAGTCGACGGTTCCGAACGCTGAGCGCGTACCTCAACTGCCGCTCTCGAGCTATTACGGAGTGCTTGCGCGATCGCCGACTCGTCACAGTCCGATCATCGACGAACACGTGGCGTCAGGAAAACCGATGCCGAAATCGCGAGTGCCGCGCGTTTCGAAAGCTGCGAAGTCGACTGGTCAGACGACCACTTCGAATTCGACGCCAAAAGGAATAAATTAAAACTCAGACTCGGCTCGAAGGAAGGCGTGGGAGAG
>CAJYOV010000631.1 GCA_913776405.1 Pseudobdellovibrionaceae bacterium | reverse complement strand
GTAGTAGATCGTGAGACGATCGCCATCGACGACGTGCCCATTCGTAAAGACGACATTGCCGAAGAAGCCTGTGAGCTCGTAAGGCTCTTTCGGTGTCATGATTGGTGCTTCGGACCGCGCAAGAACTTTCGAAGGGTCGTTTAAATCAAGCAGCAAGGCACCTAAGCAATACTGACTTTTCTCATTCGCCCCGTGATAAATTTCGAGCCAGCCCTTTTTCGTTTTGATGGGAGCCGCGCCAGCACCGATTCGCTGAGAGTCCCAAGCGCCTTCGCGTGTTCGAGCAAGGCACTTGTGATTGCCCCAGTGAATTCCATCTGGAGACTCTGCAAGCCAAATGTAATTGCCACCTAAGTCGACGCTGCTTGGGCGATGGAGCGCGTAGAACTTGCCGCCTACTTTCTCTTCAAAGAGAGCGCAGTCTTTGTTATGCGGCGGAAGAATCAACCCCTTTGATTCAAACGACTTCCAGTTGGTCGTCGTGCGCATGCCGACGCCGACTCCATTTTCGGAGACGGCCGTGAAGGTCAGATAATAAGTGTTGTCGATCTTTGAAACGCGGCAGTCTTCGATGCCGAATGTTTGCAGAGGACCTTCGCCGACAAGCAGCGGTGCCTGATCTGGCTCATAGAAGCTGACGCCGTCATCGCTACAGAGAAGGCGCAAGTGCGAAAGTGTCGTTAAGTAGTCGTGGCCCTTGTAAGTGATGACTCGAGGGTCATCGGCCTTCAACTCAGGGTCGTTTTTATCGATGTGGATGAGGTCCATCTTGCCGTCGGCCGTCAGAATCGGAAAAGAGATAGAACCGTCTTTTTGCTCGGGGCGCTCAGCGACGCGAACGAGAAGCCAAGTCTTACCTTCAAAGCGAAAGACGCCTGGATTTAACAAGCATTCGATCTTGAGACCGGGTGTTGACGGTTTCAAATCCGATGGACGCAAAAGTGGATTCTGCGCAAATCGCGTTGCGAGTTCTACCATTCCTAAAACCCCCCTCATTCAGCAGGGACTCAATCAGGCAATAAGGGTGAGGTCATCCGGATTTTGTGGAAATTTGTCTTGTTTCGAAAGAAAAACACCGCCTTTAAACGGCGGTGTTTAAAAATTAGTCTCACGGCGTGCGCCGAGTTCGTTAAAGGCAATTTTTAGTTGGTTTGAACGGTGCCGTCGGCGTTGAAAGCGACACTTTTTGAGCTTCCATCGCGAAGCGTGCGCGACCACGAGGTCAGGCGCCCGTCGGCCGTGAAGTTAAAGGTGTCTGACTGCACATCCGCGCCCTTATCGTATTTGACGAGAGCCATCGTTGCGCCGTTGAGCGCCGTTGCACCACACGCACCAGAAGAGGCCAAGAGGCGAACTTCAGCGGCTGCCGCCGAAAGTGCAGCAAACTCTGATGAAACATTCACGACGGGCATCTGCACGTAGCCCGCTTTGTTCGCGTCTGGGTGTCCTGGTAAGTAAACGGTCTTAAAATCCTCGCGCTCGATCGTTTTGCAAAAAAGTTCTTGGCAAGCGAGATCAACGCGTTTGTAAGCGCCACCTTCTTTTGTGCGAGTTACATCGCGATTGGCAATGTTGGTCGCATAGACGGGAAGTTTTTGCGCCGCTTTACGGAGGTCGAAACAGTTGAAGGCTTGAGTTGAACTGACTGACTTGGAGATCGCTTGCGGGTCATTCGCTGCAGTTGAAGAAATTGGAAACGCGAACACTGCGAAGAGAGCCGTGAAAAGGGCACTGTGAGCGGCGATTGAATATTTCATGTCTCAAAAGTACCCGAACGCAGCGAGAAAGAAAAAGGCACCCGTCATTCGGGTCTAGTTCGACGCGACAGACCTGGACTTTAGCTGGGGAAAGCACAGATTAAAGGAGCGGGCTCGGACCTACCGCCCGTATTAGGAGCTATCGACATGCGTCTTCCATCTCTTTCCGAATTCCCATTTGAAAAGATCCAATCTCAATCCCTCGAAGCTTTCGCTTTCGCACGCAGTGCGCTCTATCGAACAGAAGCGATGGTGGGACCGGCCGTTGAGTTCCTGATGACGGGGAAGCGGCCACGTTTCGCGATCGACGACCCAAAACTGTTTCGGGCGGCGGGGGCTTCGCTTGTTGAGCTTCTTCGTCGAGATGTGGCGAACATCTCGAACGGTCTTTATCCCATTGAAGTTTTAAGACCCGAGAGCCCGCTGAAGCATTTGCGCCGGCTTCCGATGATGCTTTTTGAGATCGCAGGTTTTGCAAAACGTCGCGGCCAGAAAAAAGCCCACCAGTTCTCGAAAGAAGCGCGCGAGTTATTGGAAGGGTTGCCTGAATACTATCAGCGCAATTTCCATTTCCAAGACGATGGCTATCTCTCAGAAAAATCGGCCGAACTCTACGAGCATCAGGTCGAACTTTTGTTCTCAGGCGCGGCCGATGCGATGAGACGCTTGGTCATTCCGCAGCTGAAACGCCACTTCGGCGAGGACCACGATGGCACGGGTCTCACGTTCCTCGAGCTTGCCGCAGGGACGGGGCGTGGCACACGGTTCGTACGGCTTGCATTTCCGAAAGCGAAAATCGTGGCGGTTGATTTGAGTGCACCGTACTTGAAGCGCGCTCAAGAGCAGCTAAAGTCGTTCGCGCGTCACGACTTTGTTGAGGCAAATGCATCCGATTTACCATTCAAAGACGAGGCTTTCGACGCTGTGTTCTCGATCTTCCTCTTTCATGAGCTGCCTCTTGCTGAGCGTAAAGCGGTTATTCGAGAGAGTCTTCGCGTTTTAAAAACCGGCGGTTTCCATGGCGCACTCGACAGCATCCAACTTGGTGACCAGCCCGATTTCGATCCCGCACTTGAGCTTTTCCCAAAAGAGTTTCATGAGCCGTTTTACAAAAACTATATCCAAACGCCGCTCGAAACTGTTCTCACGGATCAAGGGCTTTCTGACTTGGATGTGAACAAAGGTTTTTTCTCGAAGTCCATCTCAGCCGTGAAGCGAGACAGTGTTGTCGAAACGAGCAACTCCCTAGCTAACTGACGTTGCGAATCCGACACAATTTCCTTACATATCGTCAGGACGCATTGCTCCTGCGTGAGGTCTTTGCGAATTCGATTCTTCAACTGTCGCAGTCAAAACGTGGTCAAGGGATACTGTTGAGACAGGTAGCGGCCTAATCCCGGGCCGTCACGAAGAAGGGAGATCGTATGACAAAAGCTGACTTCGCAGGAACCGCTCAAGAAACATCGCGCATTTTAATTCATGCGGGTGCGACTTCGGAGGACGTCGGAAAGCATCCTGAGTGGCGCGGAGAAAACGATCGAGAGCTCGCAGAATGCGAATTTGTGTCTTCGGAGATAGGCCTCGACGCGAAAGAGACGATGACCGACATCAACTCTCGCATCGAACACGTTCTCGATAAGGCGCCTTCGGATTCAACAGCCAACCTTCTGCTCAGGAAAACGAAAGACGGATATCGTGCGTTTCTAAAAGTTCGATCGGCTCAAGGCAAATTCGCCGGATTCATTCGAGGACGTAATTTAATTGAGACGGTTGATCGAGTCGTAAGTCAGGTTCGAAAACAAATCGACGATTGGAAGGAGCAACGACAGCTCGCCGATGAACACAGTCCGATCTAATCCGCGATTCTATTGCGCGAAAGCTTTGTTACGCTTTTGAGCGATCTAACACTTCCGCTAAAAATCGCCGTCCTGGCCCCGTTCCTAGGGCCAGGATTTTTTTTGAACTTGTTAGATGACTCTTTTTTCACAATCCAGAGACACCACCGCAAAGATTCTTGCCACCCCGATCTCCTAACCTACTTAACGGGGGAAGGCTCGGCTTTTCCTAATTGGCAGCTGCCGCCATGGAGAGAGGTGGGGAACATCATGAAAAAGCTGAAAGACATCAACTGGAACCAAGTTTACTACTTCTACGAAGTCGCTCGTAAGATGTCGATGAAAGAAGCGGCTGAGGTCACCGGTGTTTCGATTCCAACGGTGAGCGAGCAGATCAAGCGTCTCGAAACGCTGCTCGAAACGCCACTCTTTCACCGCAGACCTCGTCGCATTGAGCTGACAGTCGAAGGTGAGACACTCTATAAGCACGCACAGCAGATGTTTGAATCCGGTCTCAGGTTTTTAGACGTCGTATCTCCAACGGTGATTGGCGGTTATCCCGTGCGCATCGGCGTTCAAGATTCATTTTCGTCAGCGGCGACGATGGAATTCTTGATTCGTTATTTTGATGCGTATTCGCCTTTCGGTACGGTCAACACGTTCCGCGAAGCAAATCCGGATCGCCTTTTAGACAAGGTCTATAACGGTGAACTCGACTGGGCGATCTCACTTGAGCAGCCGACATCGACGCGGCTCGAGTCAGGCAAAGTTGGTTCTGCAGAAATTGTCTTTTGCGCTGCCGCCGATAAGGTCGAGCAATTCAAAAACCGCGCGGAACTTTTCACGGCTCTGCCACTAGCGCGCTGCCGTTTCGATACACAGCTTAACAAGCTCGTGTCAGATCATCTTCAATCGTCAGACATCTTTGTAGAAGAGGTGATCGAGACAGATCACTCCGATCTCGCAATGAAGCTTGCTGAGCAGGGCAAATGTATTACCGCAGTTGCAAAAGGTTTCGGCGGTCAATTGCTGCAGTCGGGGAATCTGAAAACATTCTCTCTTAGCGGCCCAATCGTACTTGCGTATTACGCATTTTGGCGTCAATCGTCGAATCGCATGATCGCGATTCGAAAGCTGTCTGAGCTTCTCGAGAAAGACAGCCGCGGCTTACGTACGAAAACGAATGGGCCCGCATTGCCGACGGGCGCGGGCGCGGTTTCAGAACAGGGTCTCGCGAGCGGCATCGGCGGTGGATTAGCGAGCGGCGCAAACCCCGTGGGAACTTCGAGCGGGAGCGGTGCAGGAGTTGAAGAAGAAGGCGAACCGTTGATCGAACTCCCTCATCTGTTTGAGTCGCCCGACTTCGAGGCGGACCTGAAATAAGTGTCGAGCAAAAAGGCCCTTTGTAAAAAGGGCCTTTGTTTTTCTGAACGTGTCGAAGCGACTTCAGGTACTCCTTTCGGAGACTCTGCAGTCGCCGTAGGTAAAACGCCGCAGGGCAGTATTTCAGCGAGAATTTCAAATAGCCCACTGCATCGCTCGCCTTGTGTTTCTATTTCGTTAGTTTAGAGCGGGGTTATGTCTACCTCTCGTGACAACTTCGAGCCTGCGGCGAAATTGAGTCACCAAATCGCAAAAAGGTCGGGAAGTGGGACATAAGATGTAGAAAACTACATTACGCCTGTCTCTACCAAACAGTTATCTTTTGATTCGCCCGTATCGAACAACTCGGATCGTGAGATCAAAAGGGGGTCTAAATGATCATGAATGAAGAACTCGTAGTCGCTGGCTTGCCGCTTCAATTCCCAAAACCAACTTCAGGAACGCAACTTCCTACACTCGCTGAGTGGAATCAACGTTACATCGAGTACGTTTTGAACTTCACGAAAGGTAAGAAGACAGCAGCAGCCCGTATCCTCGGTATCAACCGTCGCACGCTCTACCGCCGCAAGAAGAACAAAGGCATGGACCAAGAAATGGGTCACGAGCACATGATGGATGCTTCGCTCCCATCGAACCAAATGCACGTTCAGTAAGTCATACGCTGATTCGTCAGCTGACTTCAGTCATCGCTCAAGGTCGACCATGGTTTCGGTCGGCCTTTTGCTTTTCTAGAACCGGTATGAAGCATCCGGTCCCGAGCCCTTCTCTCAATTGTTATGAGCGGCCCCATGTGTCGAAGGTTTCGACACCTCTCTGCCTTTTGACGCCTCTTCGCTTGATTTTGGCGCTCATACTGACCTTGTTTGTCTCTACGTTCGCGTCTGTAAGCCAGGCTGCCGGTTTCCACCCCTCATCTTGTCGAGCGTCTTTTAGTGGCGGAGTCGCTGAAACAGCGACCGTAAAATCGTACGGAGGGTCTGTAACCGATCTGGAGAAG
>CAJYOV010000630.1 GCA_913776405.1 Pseudobdellovibrionaceae bacterium | reverse complement strand
ATCCGAGCTCGACTGTCAAATTGTCAGAGATTTCCGCTTTAAAACTCCGGTACGCCGGCGGCAGCATTTGGGCCTGTGTTGGTGCAACCGAAGGCGCTTGTAAAGTTCACCAGCTAAATCCACCGGCTAGCGTTTATGAATCGGCGGTGTCTTACAAAAGTTATTTCTTATTAGAGCCGCTCTCTGACGGCTATAACGGCACAATCTTTTTCAGGAATCTCAGCGCTTCATCGCCAGCGTTTCTATGAATGCCGTCCTTTGCGCAGCGTGCGCTTGAGCCTTTTATTCTCGAGCTCAAACTCACTTAAACCTGTTTAGATTAAGACGCGCATGCGTCACAGCTGGACCTGCGGAATCACAGCATTTTTAGAATCCTAAAAGCATCGGAATTTTCTAGTTTGACGGGAGCTGGCGAGGGAGACTTTGCTAGAACCATCGCTCTATGGCTGGCTAGATATGATTCTAGCTTTTGAACTGGAAGGGATTCCGACTCTATGAAGCTCACTACGATGTATGCGTGCGCGTTGGCTGCGGTTGTGATTGGTGCAACGGTGACGTCCGCACAAGTGGCGCAGTCTGAAGTTCGTGCCGCGAAGCCGGTGACGTCATCGAACCACAAGGAAGTGACGCACGAGTTGATCACGCTTGGCGACTCGATCTCGGCTGCGTTCATCGGTTATACGGCGACCAAGCCGCAGTCCGATTTCAACTTCTTCGGTCACGATACGCAGCCAGGAGAAGTGCCGCCGCCGCACGTAAAGGACGGCGTTCGTTACCCGGCCGCACTCGAGAGCAAAGACGGGTACTCGTGGGCGACAGGTCAGAAGATCGACTCGATCGCGAAACGCCTCGGCGCTTGGCTCTACGTTAAAAACACAAAAAACAAACTTGGCTGGATGAACTTGGCGGAATCGGGCGGGCTTGTTTCGCACATGCCGCGCCAGGCTCGTTGGGCGATGGAAGATTTTGCGAAAGAGAATCCGAACGGGCAGATCGCCCTCATCACTCTGATGATTGGTTCGAACGATGCTTGCGCGAAACTCGAGTCGACGCCCGAAGAGGCTGTCAAGATTCGCGCGGATTTGAAGGCAACGTTTGATCGTTTGTCGGCAGGCATTCCGGCGTCTCAAACGGCGCCGGTTCCGGTTTCAGTTTCGTCGTTGCCAAAAATCTACGAGCTAGGTACGGAAGAAATTCGTGCTTATCCAGTCACGTCGTCGATGACGTGCGCGGATGTTCGTCGAGATATTCGCGATTCCTGTTCGCTTCTTTCCAACTGGAAAACGCCAGAAGAATTCGCGATTCGTAAAGCGCGTGTTGAGTGGGTGAATGCTGTGATCCGCACAGCCACATTTGAGCTTGCACCGTCGTATCCGAAACTCTCAATCGCGTGGGACAACCAACTCGCGGAATACACACTTCAGGGGCCGGATCTCGCTGCTGATTGCTTCCATCCAGGAAAGCGCGGCCAAGCGAAGATCGCCGATATGCTCTGGCAGAACATGCCTTGGTTCAAGTAAACGCGAGAGATAGCAAAACAAAACGTTTCATTTAAAAGGGCCGGATGGCCCTTTTTTACTTCGAAGCGGGTGCGCGCTCGCGTTTTTCGTAAATTAAAAATGCGTTTGGAGTCGCGACTGACATCAAAATCGCTCCGGCTGCGCGACGGATGAGTGGAATGCGAGCTGGATTCGGTAGGGGCAGGCCCTCAAGCTTCGAGTCCAACACGAAGAGGTTCAAATTCTTTGCGAAGAGCGGATTTGTTTCCGAAGGCGATGCTTCGTAGAACGGTCGATACGCATCGAAGTCGCACATACGGATCAAGCGTTCTTCGAGTGTGTGAGCGCGTTTGAAATTGCTCGTGAAATCTTGCTCGAGGTAAGCCGTGGGCTCAAAGAAAACCGAGAGCGATGAAACACCTGCGAGGCTTTCAGAGGCGCCGGAGCACGCGCCGGTTTCCGGTGTTAGATAAGGTTTCATCGGCGAAATAAAGTCAGCCACGAATAAACTGCGATAAGCGCCGCCCCACAGCCACGCGAGACTGCGCATGGCTTCGATTCGTTCGGTCTCGACGAGCGGAAGAGGATAAGAACCCAAAACTTTTTCTAATTCGTGCTCGAAGCTCAGCATCGACATCGCCGTCATTGCCGAGACGAGAGAATTCTGAGTCCAGATGAGATGGCTGATGTGGCGGTAGATGTCCGCACCTTTTTCGAGGTCTCCATCGCGTGCTAACTGCGCAAGCCTGAAGGTCGCCATCGCGCGCAACAAGTTCAGCCTCGGATACGGAAGAGAACTAGCAAGTGCGATTTTGTCGAAACTGCTCGCGTGCTTCGCCGCTTCGATCGCTTGCACGTGAGACGGATGAGTCGAAAGTTTGAAGTGATCGTAGGAAAGCAGATCGTCGAGCCAAGACAGCGTCAACGTCTCAAGTTCCGGATCTTCAAGAATCGAAGCCCAAGTTTTTGGCGACAGGTTTTTGAGAGGATGACGGTCTAAGAAGGCCGCGATCTTCTTTTCGTTTTCAAACTCGATGCCTTCAGGCGCGGACCCAGAGCGATCGCCGTCCCAAGTCAGATACTTGCGTACAATGGGCTCAGCATTTCGGATGCGAGCAAGGTCTGTGTAGATCGGCATCTCAACAAGAAGATCGAGATCCGCTTGAATGC
>CAJYOV010000629.1 GCA_913776405.1 Pseudobdellovibrionaceae bacterium | reverse complement strand
CGTTCTTTGGCTCGGAGGCCTACAAAAACGTCGACAATAAAGATCCAATCGCGATTGCGATCGCTAGCCGTCACGATTCTCGGAGCGGCTACTGACGATCGTTCTGTTTCCATTCGTTTCGTCGGCTGAAATGATGCCTGATGCAACACCCACAAGCGATGCGATTTCCGTGCTGGTGAGTGAAAAAACCTGCTCACCGCCAATGAGTTTCGGACTCTGGAACGTCAGCGTCACATCACGCACAAACAGATCGCGATCTTTCGGACTCCAGTTGATGCGAAGAGCATCGAACGAAACAGAAGGCGACTGAGCTGTCTCGGTGCCGCTTCCGCGCGCCAGATCCGCGCACGTAGCGCGAGACAGCAGGGTGATTGTTCCTTCCGATGTAGTGCCAAATTCGAGATCGGGAGCAGCGAAGGCTGTTTGTACCGAAAGTAGAATTGGAAGAGCGGAAAGAAGAAGTCGAACGTTCATTCCCTTATCGTGCCCGAAACTTCTCGATGATGGGAAGCGCTTCCTCGACCTTGGTTTGCTCCACGAAAATCTCGAAGTCGCCTTGCCGAGTGATGAGCGATGCGCCAACACCCATCGGCGATGTCGGTTGGAAGTTGTAGTCGGCGCTGATGCCGGCTGCGCGAATTTCATTAAGGAGGTCTTCGACGTAATCGACGCTGTAACCATCGATCGTGTTGAGGCGGCCAACGATTTCATGTGTCTTTGCGAGTTCCTTCCGCAGATCCGTCGACCACTCGCGAAGCGACTGCTCTGCTCTCTCGCGATCAGCGTCAGTGCCTTCAATTGGGGCCGAAGCTGAGTCAGCGACCGCAAGTTCTTTGCGTGCCCGCTGTCTCCTTAAGTAAACGAGGAAGGGGCCGAAGAAGAGAGCCAGCATCAGAACAATCGCGATGACCGTTCCGATTTGCAAATCCCATGACTGCGATTCCATTTACGTGTTCTCCGTTCGGGTAGTGACGCGCTGGGTTTCAAAAAGGAGCCTGGCACCTTCTATTCGGGTTCGCCCCAGGCGCCGCCGCCGGCGCCTTGGAAGCGGAACTCGTCGCCGATTTGGAGTTCGACGGTGCCTTCAAGTTTGTTGAAGTTCTCTTTGGTGCCGTCTGCGCGCACGATTTCGAGTTCGCCTTGGACGCCGCCGCGGCCTTTGTTCATGCCTTCGATCTTCGAGGCTGAGCGACCGAGGAAGTAGCGAAGCTTTGCCGGCTCGCGCAGGCGAGCGGCGATGAGTTCGGCGTCACCGCCGGATTGCGCCCCTTTGCCGGCAGAGCCTTTTTGGACGCCCGCTGCTGTCAAAGTCAGGAGCGAGCTGCGCTCGAGAGATTCGATCGAAGCTGCACGCTGAACGCTCCACGCGGAATAAGCTTCAGTCCCGATTTCGGTTGCCGTTGCGCCGGTGCCCGGCGCAGCCGTCAGCGTCAATGCGCGACCATTTGCGAATTCAAGTTGAATCAAACAATCGGAGCCTGCACTCGATGCGCGCTTCAAGTTTGCATTGATTTTCGCGAGGGCCTGAAGAGTCAGTTCGCCAAGAAGCGGAACGACAAGCGAGACGCCGCGTTCAAGACCGTTGTTGGGTTTTGCCGCGAGCACGGTGTTTGTCGGTGCGCTCACTTGAAAATGCTCAAGAACGGCCGAGTTAAGTGGAACATTGCCTGCGAGCAAGGCCATCACGGACCAAACGCACGTGCCGAGAGTCGTAAGTTCTGTGATGCCAACTTTCGTTGCGGAATCCGTGCCTTTGAAATCGAAATGAACGCGAGACTCATTCAATTCAAGGGTGAGCTTAATCAGTTCATTTGAGCCGGCAACGCGCCCGGTGACGTTCGCGAGCCCAAGAGGCAACTTCGCCATCGTTGACTCAAACGCAGTGCCAGCGTCCGTCAAGTATTGCTTGAAGCCAACTTTATTCAACTCTGAACCTGGCTCGCGGCTCATGCGCTCAAGGCGACGAGCGGCTTCGAAGAGGTCGTTGGCAACTCGCTCAACGAGCGTCATAAATTGCGGCGGAGCAAGTGGGTGGCTCGCAATCGCATTCAAGAGATCGCGGTTCAATTGATGTTTCGTTGCCAGAGGCGTCGGCGGGATGCGAACGCCTTCTTCATCGAGTTTTCCGTTTGCGCTCATTCGACGAGTTGAATCGAAACGAGTTGCGATCAAGACTTCACCGTCGGGCAGCGAGGCTGCCGTGATGACGGTGAATGTGCTGAGCGAGAACGAACCCGAAGACGGGTCATTCACGATAGCGAGATCGCCGCTTTTTAATCGCAAGTATTGGTTTGCCGTCAATGCTGCCTGCGGAAGCGTGCCAATATCGGCTGGCGCCGTCGCGTAAAGATGAAGTGTCTGTCCTTCGGTCTGAACAACTGCGCAAGCATTGCCTGCGCGTGCAAGATCGCGAAGTACGAATTCAAACGTGGCTTGAAACGTGGCCGCGCGGGCGCTCGGGAAATTCCAAGAGGGGCGAATGGCGCGACTCATGATTGAACCTCGCGAGAAGAAGCGGTGAGATCATCCGTAGCGAGCGCGGCCCACGCGAGCGAGCCGTTTGCGTCGAAGACAAACTTTAAATCTGGGCGGCGTTTTTCAATCAACGGAAGAACTGTCGTCGCGAGCGGACCCGCGACGTACACGGCTTTTGTCTTCGCATCGAGCGCATTCAGTTCAAGCACAAGACGCTCGACTGCCGCCGTTTCTAAATCTTCAGCGACAAGCTTCGCATCGGTGCGACGACCGAATTCTGAAAGCTCTTTGCCAAGTGTCGAAAGCGCTTCGAGGATACGCGCCTGCGCTTTTTCCTGAACTTGCTCTGAAAACGCTTGGATTTCCGGCTTCAAGCGGCCGCGAACGTACAGCACATCAAGAATCGTGAGCTGATGAGATTTGCCAAAGAGCATCGGGCCCGGCTCGTAGCCGCGATCGACGCCTGTCCATGACGGGAACGGCCATGCCGAAGGCCCGATCTGACACGTCGGCTGAACGGGGAGCGGCGATTGACGAACGCGGCCTACGCCGTTTTCGTTGACTCGCTTTAAACACATAAACTCCTCGAGACCGAAGAAGTAACCGATCTCGTAGGCCTCGGGCAGGCTTGCTGCCGCAGCGGCTTCAACGCCGCCGCGAGTGGAAGCTGCAGTCGGTATTTGAGTCACGCCGTTGTCGCCCCAGAACGTAAGAGCCCATTTGTCTTCGAGTTCTTTTTCTTTAAGGACATTGCGTATGCTTTCGACTTCTTCTTGAAGAATCGATTCAGCGTAAACGGCTTCGAGCGTTCGACGCCAGCGCGTGCTCTCAGAGTAAGAGCCTGCATTCGGCATCTCGTGAGACGCTAAGACTTTAAACCCTTTTTCTCGGAAGAATTGAGCGGCTTGCTTTTCGTGCTCTGGGTATTTGTTCGCGTGAAGAAAGCCGATCGCGATCTCTTTCGTTTTCGTGAGCAAGAGTTTCTCAGCGAGAAATTCTAATTCTTCCATCTTAAGAGCGCGTTCGATTTTGCCTTCGTTCGAGACGCGTTCTTCGATCCCGAATGTTTGTTCGATCGACGTCGGGAACCACGCTCGATCTGCTCGAAGTGACGGAATATGCATCGAGTTCTTCGATGAAAG
>CAJYOV010000628.1 GCA_913776405.1 Pseudobdellovibrionaceae bacterium | reverse complement strand
TGATCCAAGCGGGTGTCACGAACACTCAGCATTTCGCGAAGCTTAGCGTTCTCCGCAATCATCGCTTGGTTCTCAGCTAGGTAGGCCGCGCGCAAGTTTTTCTCTTGCTCGATCAAACGAGCTTGGTGTTCGTCTTCACGCATGCGGAGTTCCGCTCGGATGCGGCTCGTCGTTTCGTTCGCCTCTTTGTAGCAGCTGTCGATATTCGAGTATTCGACACGTAAAGCTTCAAATGCCGTGATCAACTCAGCTTCGCGTTTTCGGAACGCTTCACTGTTTTGTTCAACCTGAGATTTCAATGCGAGCTGCGACTGAGCGCTCTCTTTCTTGGAAGCCTCGAGTTGCAAACGGAGGCTTTCTTCGCTTTCGAGTGCGGCTTCGAGCTCTGTTCGTTGAGTCGCCTCGGATGCGAGTGTTCGCGCGACTTGCTCTTGAAGCTTTGCGATCTTGCCTTGAATCTCGTCTTCAGCGCGACGCAAGCCCTCGAGCTCGAGACCCTTTGCCCAGCTCTCGTCTGAGAGTTTCGCAAGCTTGCGATTCCATTCTTCAACAGACTGTTCGTTTAAAATTCGATCGTCTTCGATCGACTTTTTCATCTGTTCGAGTTCGCGTTGGAATTTTTGGGTCAGGTCTCTCTCTCGTTCTGCAAAGGCCTTGGCTTGCGTAGCCAGCTCGGACTTCAGAGTGTTTTCGACGCCAGAGAGTTCGAGATTCTTTTTCCGATAGTCGCCGATTCGTTGCAGCAGTTCTGCGTTGAACTCGCGAAGGGACTTATCGTCGCGCCCGACCTGGTCCAGCTGAAGGATTTTGTAGTGCTCGTTCGAGAAGATCGGTGATTCCGGCGACTTATTCATGGTGCCCCATCTTACGACGAGGTTTTTTCGGACCTCAATAGAGCCGACGAAAGACAAGCTCAAGCTAGACGTCAGTCGGGATCGAATGCTTAAAGTGGGTGCATCACTTTGAGACGCTCGGCTCTGAGCGAGACTCAAAAAATCACGTTCAGATTCCGATAAGAGAAGTGAGTTTTGGAGGAGGGGTCATTTATGAATCTGTCAAATATGCATTTAGCAGCAGCGTTCGCGTTGGCTGTAGCAATGTCGGGTTGCGGTCGTATCGATTTCAGTTTGACGGATCTTCGCCCGAAGCTGCCGATTGTATCGAAAGCCACAGCGACAGGTGTTGAAGTCGTGTCCGGCTCTTCCGTCGGCCAAAAGACATTGTTGAATCAGTACACCGTCGACGCCTCGGTCGGAGCTGTTCGAGACAAGCTCGTGACAGTCACGCCGAACGGTTACAAGATCTATCACGGTGTTCAAGGCGCAACCGTGTCCGACTAACGGTGCGTTACATGAATGGCGCCCAAGGATCGTCACCTTCAACGGCCGGGCGCTCAACTACGAGTTTACGAAACTCATCTTGGTCTAAGCGCTTATCTAGATCATGATCTCTACGATCAAAAGCTTCGCGCATCGTTTTTTGGATTTCTTCTTCCGTTAATTTACGATTCGCCTTTGGCGCCGGCTTCTTGGCCTGTTTCTTCATTCCTAGCATTAGATTCGGATTCATCTCTGGCATTCCCGCCAGGCGAAGGCCGCCACTGAGCTCTTCTTTCGTGAGGTAGCCATCGCCGTTGGTATCGAAGGCAGCAAAAAGCTGATCAGCGCGCGCAAGGCGCTCTTTTTTTGAGGCGCGCGAGCCAGACGAAGTTGCGCAACCCGCGATCAGAAGTGGCACAACTAAAATCGGAAGAAGAGCTTTCTCGAGCATGCGGAGTTCTCCAAAGATCACATGTTAGCAAGATCGAGGACGAGTGTTCAAGAGGCGGCTGCGCGCTCGAACAACGAAATGAAGAGCTCGTGATTGCCTTCGGTGACGGAATAGATGCGCAGATTGCGCTCTTGATCGTAGCGGTGATGCGTGAAATAAACTCGGCCTGCATGCTCGCCGATTTTCTTAGAGCTTAAGAAATGCTTGTAGACCGAAGTCATGCGAATCGAGATACCGCCCCATTCATCGATGCTTTCGATGATGCCGAACGATTCTTGCTCGCGAGGGTGGTAGAAGCCTCGCATGATAAAGCTGACGTGATCGCCCACTTGGAGTGGATTGAGGTCACGATCAACGGCAGGTGGAACTGGTCGCATAATTACTTATCGGTCTGAACATCTGTCACTTTGAGATAGATCGTAGCTTCTCTATTTGAGACACTTTTTCGATGAGCCCCATTGACCCTAAAAGAAAATCGAAGCCGGACTCATTTGCCGACGCGGTGTCGGAATTGCTCGCGCGGACCGCGCAGGCGCGACTTCGGCAATCGCCGTCGGTAAAGGCAATCGGGTCGTCGCTTGGCGTGTTGTTTCGAGTCGCGCCGGTCAACGGCACCCTCGCGGCATTGCCGCTGCTGTTACTTGTGCCCGTTGTTGTATTTTTGTGGCTTCTTCTTTTGATCGCATTTGTAATCACGGTCGCTTTGTTGATTGAAGCTAGGCAAAATTCGGAGTCTTTGAATCTGACCCTCGTAGGCAGTCTGTTCACGCTTGGAATTTTCGGGATCGCTTTTTCAGATTTCGGCCGAATCGTCGTTCGTGTTTTTGGGTTTTGGCTCAAGATGCATTATCGCTTTTTGCTCGGTGACCAGCCTGCAAAGGACAGTAAGCCGTGAGCCGTCTTCTCAAATACGGATTGCTGCTCGTTCTTGCCGTCAGCTGTTTTGTAGCGGCAAAGGATGCAGATTCGTCGGGCGCTTACCCACAATCCGTGGTGAGAGAATTGCGCGGCAAGGTTAGTCCCGTTTTGCAGCTACGCTCTGTTCACAAGGCGGTCGCTGCAAACGGTGTCGTGAATCTCTCGATCGAAGCGCGCGATCTCGAAATCGACATCGAGAAGTCGACGTCGTCAGCTCGGAATGAATTCCAGTTCGAGCTTGAAGGTCGCTTCGCGGTCGAAAACAAAGAGCCACTCACAGCGACTCGTGCCGAAGGTACACTCAAAGTTTCGGTTCTCGAAAATCTGCGGCGGAAGCAGTGGCTCTCGCGGCTCTCGGGCCCGATGAACGGCAACCGCCTCCGTATTCTATTGCCTGCGACCTACAGCGGCTCGTTGCTAGTGAGAAGCACGGCGGGGAAAACGAACTTAATTTCTGTCGGAGGCTTAAGTGAGTTGGACTGGGAAAGTGTCTCAGGCGATTTACTAGTTTCGAATAGTGAAGTGTTTGTTGCGCGACTCTCCAGCGTCAGTGGCGCGATCGCGTACGAGGCGGCGACCTCCGAATTAAATGTCCAACTCACATCCGGTGATGCGCATTTTCGTGTCTCAGGTTTAGACCGATACCTCGGCGCAAAGCTCGATCTCTTTTCAACGGCGGGGCGGCTCGCGATCGAAATCCCGAAGACGTCTACGCTTCGATATTCACTCTCGTCGCTCACGGGAACTCTTCGTTCCGAACTTCCTGGTAAGCCTTCGGGCGAACGCGGTGGAGGGCAAACGCTAGAGGGGCAATTAGGTCGCGGCGAAGGCGAACTGCGTGCGCGCACGATCTCCGGCGACTTAAACGTCGGCTATAGCCGGTAGAGCAGCATTCGATGGTCTGTTACTGGTGTCGAATTCAATCGTGAACCTAATCTTGAACTTAATCGTGGACCGAGGCGCTGGCACGATTTGGAGATTCGGCTACCTCTTTGGTCGACGGCGTCGGTGAGAAGCTCGAAGCCTCGCCTCGCATCGCGCGGCCGACGTAAAGCGCGAGTGCAAGCATGAATGCCAAACAGATGGCCGAACCACCAAGCATCCACTTATCTGTTCTGCTAAACCGCGCCGGTTTTTCCATGCCTCTTCCTCTTCGGAAATTATTAACGACTCATGAAGAGAGCCGCCAGGAATTAACGAAATCGTATTGACCAATGTCTTGAACTGAGTCGGCGACCCAAGTTCGAGATGCAAGAAGAGGGCGCGTTTTCTCTATGAGATTTGTATTTAACTAAACCAATTGGGTGAGTATCTCACCCAACGACTCAGTTAACGACGGAGTTTAAATTCAACGCGGCGGTTGAGCTGACGGCCTTGGTAGTTGCCGTTGTCAGCGATTGGGCGGCGTTCGCCGTAACCGAGAGCCGTGACCGAGTTCGGCGCGAAGCCATATTTTTGAATCAAGTATCTCTTGATCGCAGAGGCACGTCGCAATGAAAGGCGATCGTTATACGCTTCAGCCCCGATGGAATCGGTATGACCTTCAACAATCAATTCGCGGAAGCCGCCTTTCAGATACTTCGCAAGTTCGGCGAGGACGCGCGCGTAATTTCCGACCATGCGATCGCTGTCGAATTCAAACAAGATGGCTTGTGTTCGGAATCGTTCAACCGGGCCATCCGCCGTTTGCTCAGTTGAAAGTTGTTGAATCAGTTCTTCGTCG
>CAJYOV010000627.1 GCA_913776405.1 Pseudobdellovibrionaceae bacterium | reverse complement strand
ACGATCCTTCGTCGCCGTCACCGTGAAGGTCTCGAGCGCACGTTCTCGAAAGACCTCGAAGCTTTGGGCGCTCGCTACAAGCTCGTCGAGTCGAACGAGAAAGAGCTCATGAAGATGACCAAAGACACGGGGCTCAACTTCCAGAAGTTCCGTCAGTACTTCACGCAAGCCGTAGACGGTGAAGCGCGTTTGAAGCGCCTTCACGAAGAAACGGAAATGAACTTCGGTTGGATCCGCGACACGTACACAGCTATCTGGAAAGGTGAGCGCGAAGCCGATGCTGCGAAAGCAGAACTCGTTGAGGCAAACTTGCGTCTCGTCGTTTCGATCGCGAAGAAGTACACGAACCGCGGCCTTCAGTTCTTGGATTTGATCCAAGAGGGCAACATCGGCTTGATGAAAGCCGTCGATAAGTTCGAGTACCGTCGTGGTTACAAGTTCTCGACATACGCGACATGGTGGATCCGTCAGGCGATCACTCGCGCGATCGCCGATCAGGCCCGCACGATCCGTATCCCGGTTCACATGATCGAAACGATCAACAAGCTCGTTCGTACATCTCGTTACCTCGTTCAGGAACTCGGCCGTGAGCCGATGCCTGAAGAGATCGCCGAGAAGATGGACATGCCTGTTGATAAAGTTCGTAAGGTCTTGAAAATCGCAAAAGAGCCGATTTCTCTCGAAACACCAGTCGGTGAAGAAGAAGATTCGCACCTTGGCGATTTTATCGAAGACAAGAAGGTCATCAACCCTTCAGAGGCGATAGTGAACTTGAACTTGGCGGAACAAACTCGCCGTGTTCTTTCAACGCTCACGCCGCGTGAAGAGAAAGTCCTTCGTATGCGCTTCGGTATCGGTGAAGAGTCTGACCACACGCTTGAAGAAGTCGGTCAGGATTTCAACGTCACTCGCGAACGTATCCGTCAGATCGAAGCGAAAGCTCTTCGTAAGCTTCGCCACCCATCGCGCTCAGGTAAACTCAAGACCTTCATGGAATAGAGATTATCCAGAGTTCGCTCTAAGAAAGGCTCCCGTGAGGGGGCCTTTTTTCTTTCGAAGCCCTAGGCGTCGGACTCTTAAGGGACTTGGGGTTTTTCCCATTCTTCAGGGGTGTCAGGTTTCTAAACACTCCTGACTGAACGCTGACACGCTCAACTCAAACTCATTTGCCGTACAGATTGGCCCGGGCCTTGTAATGCTCCTGTCCTGTCTGAAGTCTCCTGTTTGTACGGCTGATGAGGTTGAACGTGTTTAGAAGTTCGGTTGGCAAAGTAAAAGCAATCTGTGTGGGTGCGATGATCGTCGCACAGGGTTCGTTCGCTTTCGCGGGCGGCGGTAGCACCGCTTCTTGTTTCGTAAAGGCGGGCGGCCAGGTTCAAGGCTCAAACCCCGACCAACCGGTGCGCCTCGCATCTGTTATGAAGCTCATGACGACCTTCTGGGCGCTCGAAAAACTCGGTGGGCCTAACTACCGCTGGAAGACTCGCATCTTCATTCAACCATCGAATGGCGAAGTTCACATTGAAGGCTCGCGCGATCCGTTCTTCCACCGTGATCGTATCTACTTCCTCATCTCAGATTTAAATCGCCTTGGAATCAAAAAGATCAACCGTTTGACTGCTGACCGTAATTTCAAACTCGATTCGGGCCTCGTTGAAGCGTCTCACGGTAATGCGATTAATGAAGATCATCGTAACGGCTCAATCATCAATATCGATGCGGCAACATTGAAAGAGTCATTCAACACGTCTTCATGGTGGAACTTGCGTAAGAGAACGTACGCACAAGTTCGCGCTGAAAACGCGCAACAGAATTTGCCTGCAAGCATCGAGATGAGTGTCGATGCGGCTGACGTTGTCCCTAGCAATCCGCTCGCGGGTAAGCCAGGCGTCAAAGTTTACGAAGTTCGTTCAGCGCCACTTCGTTACTATCTAAAGCGTATGAACATAGCTTCGATCAATCCGATGGCGGACGAGCTTTTCCACTCTTTAGGTGGCTCAGACGGGTTCCGTGATTTCCTTCAGCGCAACTACGGCATGGGTGACGAAGCGAAACACGTTTACACAGGTTCGGGTCTTCAATTGAATGGTCCGCGCCGCGATACGACGATGACGTGCTCGGCTGTTGTTCGCATCATTCGCCGCATGGATTTAAATCTCGAGCAGAAGTACGGAATGGATCTCGCGGATGTCGCGATGGTTGCTGGCGTCGATACTCTTGATGGTCCGACGTTCAAGCAGGGCGGCGGCGCGCTCATCGTAAAGACGGGCACACTCGTTGCGGGCGGATACCAAGCGAAGAACTTGGCCGGTGCTTACTCGACAACGTCAGGCGATGTCTACTTCGGTATCTTTACGCAATGTCGCGCGATTACCTGCGCTCGCAGCGCGACCTTGCGTAAAGATACCGAAGTAGACATCGCCTGACGTT
>CAJYOV010000626.1 GCA_913776405.1 Pseudobdellovibrionaceae bacterium | reverse complement strand
TGATCACCGAAGGCACCGTGACGGCAGAACGCAACGCTGTCGTAAACGCGATCCGACTTTTCGCGACTGAGGCGCTGCGCTGTTCGTTTCCGGGCGCCACATTGACCCTCAGCGCCGGAAAAGGTGACGATGGCCGTGCGAGCCTGACACTTCATGCCTCTCAAGAGGGTCTCTTTGAACCTCACCGTCCAAACCTTGCGACTTTCCTTGCGACCGAGACGCTCAAGTCTTCAAACGTCGAGCTTCAATATTTCACCGGTGAAACCCGCTCCGCGGTGCGCTTCGTTTTTCCTTGAATCGGGCGAATCGGCGGCCCCGGCGCCTCTTAAAGAGACAGCCCGAGGCGATTTGTGACTAAGCGTAGAGATATTCTCCACTAGCTCTTACAGATGTCCTTGAAAGAGCTGTGCTCTAATCAGAGTTGGGGAGCTTCAATGAAATCGCCGTCGGCCTTACCTTCACGACCTCATACCACCGTCTGCCAGAGCCTACTGATCGTCGATGACAACCATGGCGTGCGTGAAGCTTTGATTTCAGCGCTTCGAGCGAAAGGCTACCAAGCTCACGGAGCTGTAAACGGCAAAGAAGCAATTCAGACTCTTCGAACTCTCAAGTCGCCGACACTTGTCTTTATGGACCTGATGATGCCCGTCATGGACGGCTGGGATTCGCTCGAAAAGCTAGCTCAATATCCAGAGCTTGCGTCGAACGTGGTCGTTACGGTTTCGGCGGTGAATTTGAAATCCCGCGACGATGCTCGAATTCCAGTCAGCGCTGTGGCGAACCTTCAAAAGCCGATCTCCTTTAAGCAGGTCCTCGATCTCGTCCACAAGTACTGTGGCCCAAGTCAGACTCAAACAACGACGACACCGAGCTCAGCCGTTCTATGACAGTCCTTCGCTGGTTTGTCTTCCTGAGTCTTGTCGGTCTTGGATTCTACGCACGTGTCGTTTTCATCCCGATCTTTCTCTCGATCTTTTTGGCGATGCTCTTCGAGCCTGTAGTCACGAAACTTGTCAGCTACCGCATTCGCAGACAAACGGCGACGACGCTTGTCGTAACCGTTTTCGTTTGTATGGCGGGTCTTTCGATTTGGCTTCTTTACCTCTCAGGCGTGAGCCTCTTTAACGATCTCGCCGCAAGTCCGAGAGTCGCGTCACTTGCTCAATACTTCCGCGAAACAGCGGCAGGGCTTGAGTCCTCGACCTATGCCCTCTTCCCTTCGAAGGCGTCACCGGTTGAGCCAATTCAAAAAGTTCAAATTGTTTCGGCCTACCCAACTTGGATTGGAACTTTGGCGGCAAGTTTCGGCTCTTTGTTCGAGCTTGTGAGCGTCGCAATCTTCGTGCCGCTCTTGCTGTTCTACTTTCTGTTCGACAAAGAGAACTTAGTTGAGAGTCTAAACGCTTTGATGGGGCCCTATCTTTATCTGCCGACTCTCACATCTGATCTGCCCAAGATGATCCGCGCTTTTTTCGTAGCGAATATCGTGACGGGTCTTGGCCTCATCGCAACGCATGCGGCGCTGTTCTTCGTTCTCGATTTTGAAAACTGGTTACCGCTCGCGGTGATCACGGGCCTACTCAACCTTCTCCCAATTGTCGGCGCGCCGCTCGCGATCCTTGCGCCGATTGGAATGGGCATCCTGCCTACAACTGAATTTCCTTACATCGCCATGATCGCGGGCACGCTCTTCTTGCACTTTATCTTTAATAACCTCGTGCTACCGGTTTTGATCGGTTCGCGCATCAATATCAATACGGCTTCGCTGGCCGTTGGCCTTCTGTTTTGGAGCTGGCTCTGGGGCGCGGCTGGTTTCTTGATCGCAATTCCGATGACGGCATTGATCAAGATTTTCCTAGAGAGCAACTCAAAAACCATTCCGATCGCCAACCTCATGGCGGCGAAACCGAAGGTCCTTCTCGCCGACATAATCATCGACGATGAACCTTTCAATGACTCACTCAATCAACCGGAATCACGTCCAAGTCTTTAGGGCGCAGCTTGCGAATTTCCGGCGGGATCGATTTCAAAATCGATTCCGCGAGAGCTTCAATCAAGGGCGTCTTGTAGTGTTCACGTCGATAGACGAGACCGATTTCTCGAGACGGGATTGGCCGCTCAAATGGAATCAGCGACGTATTCTGTTTTAAGTCATCTGTTGCAAGCGCCGGAAGCAGCGTGAATCCGCCATACGACGAAACCAGAGATTTGAGAGTCTCAAGACTTCCCGATTCGAATTTAAAGCGTCTCGCATCGTCTTTCTTCGATCTGAACGAGCAGACATCAAGAATCTGATGTCGAAGGCAGTGGCCCTCTTCAAGAAGCCAAATATCGTCGAACTTAAGCGACGTGTATTTAACGCGCTTATTCTTAGCAAGCTCATGATCCTTTCGGCAGTAGACCGAAAACGGCTCGTAGAAAAGCGGATATTCGAAGACTTTTGGAATTTTAATCGGCGTTGCCAGGAGGCCGACATCGATCTCGTCAGTACCAAGGGCTTCGATGATTCGGTGAGTTTGAAGTTCGAGAATCTTCAACCGCATCTCTGGGAAATTCGCTTCAATCTGCGGCAGCAGCTTTGGCAGCACATAGGGAGCAATCGTAGGAATGACGCCTAAAACGAGATCGCCTTGGAGCGTCTCTTCTTGATCGGCAGTCACAATGTCTTCTAGCTTCTTCGTCTCGAAAAGAACGGTCTGCACTTGTTCGATGATTTTTTTGCCTGCAGCTGTCGGCAAGACCGGCTTTTTTGAGCGGTCAAAAATCACAACTCCTAAGTCTTCTTCCAACTTCTGGATCTGCATACTTAAGGTAGGCTGCGTCACACCGCAAAGCTCTGCCGCCTTAGAGAAATGCCCCGTTTTGTGGACAGCCATAATGTATTCGAGCTGAGTCAGCGAAAAGCTAGTGCGTGCGTTCATATTGCCTCACTCTTGAGCTATAGCTTAAATCTATCGACTCTTAAAGAAAATCAATTTTCTCTTTCCGCTTTCGTAGCCTAAGGTAATTAAATCGCAACCCGTACTCTTTTGGACTCCACCGTCTGGAAGTGAATTTTAAGGAGCTCTTTTCATGCAAACACAGATCAATACGGAAATCCCTGATTTCAAAGTTCAAGCGTTCGTTAACGGTGAATTCAAAACAGTGTCGAAGGCAGACCTTAAAGGCAAATGGTCGATCTTCTTCTTCTACCCTGCTGACTTCACGTTCGTATGCCCGACAGAGCTCGGCGATATGGCTGACAGCTA
>CAJYOV010000625.1 GCA_913776405.1 Pseudobdellovibrionaceae bacterium | reverse complement strand
AAAAAATCGAACTCTTTGAAGGTCGCTCGACATTCAAGAGCTGGCTCTACCAAATCGCGATGAACACGGCGAAGAACCGTTTCCGTGAAAGAGGCCTCGATCTTATCAACATTGAAGACACCCAGTTGGGTGTCGATCCCGGCGCGGAACAAGGCCTGTTGAAAGTCGACATTCAGAAAACGATTCGCGAAGAGATCGAAAAACTCCCAGAGAAGCAGAGAATCGCTCTGACTCTCAGAGTGTTCGAGGATCTCAGCTTTAAAGAGATCGCAGAAATTATGAAGTGTCCTTACGACACGGCAAAGGCGAACTACCGCCATGCTCTCTTAAAGTTGCGTGAGCGCTTGGAAGAGAATCAGGCCGTCAGCGGTTGGGATTCGATTATCGGTGATATGGATAATGCTTGGGATGGAGTTGCGGCCCCCGCGGCTTCTCGCTCAAGAGTCAGCTCGGAGGTAGAGCAGTGAAGAAGCAAGGATTGCTAAACAACGAAGAAAAAGCAGCATCACGAGCCAAGAACCTTTTCGCAGCAGAAGGTTGGGTGGAACATCTCGAAGACGAGATGGAGCCGATGACATTCGATCAAGATCTCGATCTTCTTTTGAAGAATTCAGAAGAAGACCGCGCTCTTTTCGAAAGCCTCAAAAAAACTCGGGAGGCCGTGAAAAGAGCCGACGACGTAGCTCTCCCTGAAAGCGGCCACTACTACGACAATCTTCACTCGAAAATTATGGCCGCGATCGAGCAAGAAGAGATCGATGGCCGAGGTATCGAACGCCACGCTCGTAAAGTCGTCGCGAAGTCGCGTCGCTCGTTCGCTTGGACACAAGTGATGGGCGCTGTCGGTATGACGATGATGCTCGCACTCGTTGCGCTCATGAGTCTGAAGTCTGGTAACGTCGGAACGACGAACTCTCAAGTTGCTAGCAACACGAGCGCAGCTCAACAAGAGCCGTCGGATCAAAACTTCGAGCGTCGTTTAGCTATGGTTGATCCACGAGTCGGCGCACAAGTGGCCCACGAGATGGGTGGATACGAGAGCGAAGAAGACTTCCTGACAGAGACAGCGGCTGCGCGTCTAAAGCAGATCTCAGCGGGTGAGGCGCGTGCGCTTCTTTATCGCTTAGGTCACTAAATCAACCTCGACGAACGAATAGCGATCGAGAAACCCGGCAATTCAGTTGCGCCGGGTTTTGGCTTTGTTACGATTGATGGGTCAACCGGAGCGATACATTGAAACTCGTGAACATCACAAGCTCGGCCCTGATTCTTATCGCAAGCCTCTCTGCTTTCGCAGTGGTTGAAGCTACGCCTACGCCGGCTGCGGTTGCACCCCAAGCGACGCCAGCGATCGACAAAGCAGCAAAAGAGCGCGCGCGCATTGAAGAGCTTTTCATTTGGAAAGCGTCAGAGGAGCTAAAGCTTTCGGCTTCAGACGAAACGAAGTTCACAGAAATCATTCGCAACTTCAATACACGCCGTCGGGCTGCAAACGTGAAGATGGACGAAGCGCTCGCAACGCTCGGTAAAGTGAAAACTAAAGCGGAAGCCGAGAAAGCACTCACTCAGCACCGCTCAGCTCTTCGCGAGATGCAGTCGCTGCAAACGGGCGAAATCGACCAGCTCAAGCCGCTTCTTGGCTCGCAAAAGCTAGCTCAGTATCTCGTTGTCAAAAACACGATTCTCGAAAAGTTAAAAGTGCTTCTTTCGGCTCCAACGCCGACGGCACCGCAAGCGGCCGCGACACCTGAGAACTCATCAACGAAGTGAGTCCTCGCTCAAAAAAAAGAGAAGCCTCAAAACGCCTGAAGTACCCTTCAGGCGTTTTGCTTTTTAGAGGCTTGCGCGTTTGGCGAGATCGCCAACCGGGTCTTTGGATTTCTCGAGGGAACGGGCAAACTCGAGCATCTTCGGGAAGCTGGCACCCAGTTTTTGAAAGACAGCTTCGAACTGCGAGAGATCTTCAAAGTACAGTCGATATGTCATCAAGCGAGCGTTGTTAAGCTCAGCTTTCTCAAATCCTTTGAAACCGTCTGGATCATTCAGCTTCGGTTTCAGGTCCGATACGTAGTGCTCCTGAATTTGTTTAATCCGCGCAAAGCGTTCATCTTCTGGAATGGCATTCCCTTTTCGTTCAGCATACCAAGTATCCAAAAGCCCCAGCTCTTTCGAGATAAATTCGCCGAAGAGTTTGTCGTCGACTTGATCGGCGTGCATCCGCTTGATCGTTTCACTATCGACGCCTTCTTTGGTTCGATAAAACGCTTCCGTCCCTTTCATACCGATGAAGCTTGCCAGGCGTTCGTTAAAATCCGCCTCGCTCTTGATGAATACAGTCGCATGGGTAGTTTCGTGAAGGATGGTGTTTACGAGATCATAGTCTTTGTAATCAAGCATGCTCGAAAGAACCGGATCACGAAACCAGCCAAGCGTGCTGTAGGCCGTGACGCCGCGAACGTAAGTATCAAGCCCTTTCTCTCTTAGGCTCTTCGCTTCTTCCTTTGCGCCTTCGGGCTCGAAGAACCCGCGGTAGGGCATCGAGCCTACGAGCGGGTAGCGCCAGAGATAGTGCTTCAATTCAGTCTTCTCAGAGGCACTCACAACCCAAGTCACGTAAGGTGCGTTCAATTGCACATACGTCGTATAGTTCTTTGTTTTTGCGAGGCCGAGTTCTTTTTCTGCGAAGTCATGAGCTTCGACCGCGAGGCGAAGTTTAGCTTTCTGTTTCTCAGTGAGGCTTGGGTCTTTCAAAGCTTCTTCCATCGGCACGCGCCGGCGAAGAAGGTCGGCTTGTGAGTAGGCGCTCTTTAGAAGGTAACCGACTGAACATCCGCTAGAGCCGAAAAGCAAAAACGCGGCTACAAGAGTGGAGAAAAAAATCGATCGCGTTCGAGAGCAGACAGATGCACGAGGGGGCACGACTAGAACATCCAACCGAGACCGACGCGTGCTGCGTAGTCGACATCAAACGGCTTTTTGTTCAGCGCACGGCTGCTCCAGGCATCGATGCCGGCTTTGAGCGAGAGTGCTTCCGTTAGCCCGATGCGAACGCCAGCGCCGACCGTCGGCACGAGCGAGTCGTTTTCGTTGCTGCCGGTGCTCTGGTAAGGGTTTCCGTTCTGAATGAATTGGTCGATGTATTCTTTCGTCAGCATGTATTGGAGACCCGCTTTGATGTAGGGCCGCACTTGGGCCTCTCGCGTGCCGATCGTGTAGATGAAATCCAAGCCGATCGCTTGATAGTTCACGGTCGTTCGGTGAACGATCGTGTTGCCACCACTTGTCGATTCAATCTCACGGCGGCTTTTACCATCGGTGTAGCTCAGCTCTAACGCTGAAGCTTCGTTGAAATAGTAAGAGAGAGAGCCCGTTAAACTCTGCGCTTCGTCGACCGCATCGACATCGATGTTCTGACGGCGATAAGAACCTGAGGCTCCAATTTCCCAGACGCCCGCGGAAGCATCGCTCGATACGATGCTAGTGAGAAGAAAGCTGCCGACCACGAGGGCAGACGCCATAAGAGAACGAGAGATGCGTTGGACAGTCATGCCTTCATGGTAGCAAGCGTAGGTTCGCTCACGAAAGGCCAGGTCAGGTTCTGCTTTTTGAAGGTGCGCTTATTCCGAAACGGCAGCGTAGCGAGGAACGAGATTCACGCTGAATGCGTAATAGATACGAATCGTACCGTCGTTCTTTACCATTTCAGCAGGGGGATGCGGAAACTGTTGAGCGTCGCGGAACGCCTGGACCGGAGCCGAGTCGAGGCCCTTTGAGCCTGAGCCTTCATGCAGAAGCGCTTTTTGGAACGTGCCGTTCTTATCTAAAACGATTTCAAGTTTCGTTGTCCAGGTTGCGCGACCTTGAACGACCTCATGCCCGTTCTCAAGATTGTAGACAACAGCACGCGCGTAGTTGACCCAACGCGGGCGCACCATTTGCTCGATGCGTGCGTAGAATGAATAGTAGAGGTGGCGGTCGGTGTTGAGCGCCGTGAAATCACCAAACTTGATATCGTCTGGCAATTGCTCGCCAACCGTTGAAAGACCGCGTTCGATACTACCGAAGCGAGAGAAGTCGAGAGGCTTTCCTGAATTCTCGACGACCTTTTTTTCTTCGTTTTCCTTTTGAACGACATCACCCAAACCGCCGACGAGTTCTTTCTCGGCGAATTTTTTAAGTGGCGATTCCGGCTTCAGATCGAGCGATTTTTTTGGATCGGCCTTCGCTTGCTTCTGCGACTGAGTTTGAGAAGGCGGTTGTTGTTGGCCCTGTTCACTCGACGATGAAGACCGGTTCGCCGTCATGCCTGAGGCGCGAGCTTGACGCTCTTCGAGAACGACTTGCTCTTCTTCTGAGGCGAAACGCTTGTCGCGTTTTTCGTTGGTCTTCAATTCCTCTGGAACTTCGGTTTGGCGAACGAATTGTTTTTCGTTCTGCGGTCTTTGAGTCGGGCGACGTGGAAGCTCGGGCGTTTCTAAGAGCTCAACAACCGTCGGTTGCGGGTTCAAAGATACGGGCGCGTTTTTATCGTTCCAGATCCAAAGGACCAGGATTAAGAGGATGTGAACGATTAAGCTGTATATAAATGCGCGTAAGTACCGCATATTTCGATCATCCGACTGGACCTGCGCCTTGTCCACAAAACTGACTCAAGTTGAAGCGATTTTCACCCGATGAGTTGTATGAGGGCAGGGGGAATCATGAACAAATTGAATAATGTCATCGACTTAAAGTCGCGTCGTCCGGTTTCAGCTCGTCACGAGGCTGTTGTAGGAAACGACACGGCTCCGGTTGTCGATATGACAGAGCGCCGGAATCAGATCATCGGGGAAGAGCGCCGCCAGGTGCGCCGTACGATTCTGACGGAGTTTGTGGGCGCCTATATCGTGGTACCTGAACGGGGACTTCAAAAGGTCGCTCTTTACGATATTTCAGATAACGGATTGGGCTTCGACCTCGATCTCGCAGAGGGTGCTTTGCGTGTCGGCGAGGAAATCGCGATGCGCGTTTATCTCAACCACCAAACGTACTTTGGCTTCATCGCTCGCGTCTCGAACGAACGTCAGATCGACGAAGAAGGTGTTCACCGCCACGGTGTCAGCTTCGTGAAGGGCACGGTCAACGACGAAGCGCTTCACCACTTCGTAAAGTTCATTGAAACCGTCAGCGCATCGCTTCAGACCGATCACGGCGACGTCATGGTGAGCGGGCTTGGGCGTTAAGAATCTGCTCTGCAGATTTCGCGCGGCTTGCGCGATCCTAGGAACCAAATCCTCTAATTGTTCTAGACATCTCTGTCTCTCTGTCATGTGATGGAGTTAACGGGGCAGGACTAGTCGAAAGACAAGTCCTTTCCCACGTTTGACCCCATGGAAAGGGAGACCAAGTGCCAGCATCTGGACGCTCGGATAGCGCCGCTCGTAAGATCGTAGTCGATACCAACGTCATCCTCTTCGACGCACTCGCAATCAAAAAATTCAGAGACGCGGACATCCATATTCCGATCGTCGTCATCGAAGAAGTCGATCGCTTTAAACGCGACCTTGGTGAAAACGGCCGTAACGCGCGCCAGTTTAGCCGCTTCATCGATACACTCCGTGCAAAAGGGTCTCTAGCCGAAGGCA
The DNA here is from genome assembly GCA_913776405.1 of Pseudobdellovibrionaceae bacterium. GTDB lineage: Bacteria > Bdellovibrionota > Bdellovibrionia > Bdellovibrionales > JAMPXM01 > CAJYOV01. The sequence goes on along the minus strand of CAJYOV010000625.1, from coordinate 316 downwards.
TCGCGATCGAAGAATCGCGCTCGCGCGTTTTCGTAAACGTCGACGTCGAAATCTCGGGCATGCCGAAAGAGCTCGACGAGGCAAAAGCGGATAACCGCATTCTTGCGACAGCGATGTCACTTGCAAAACAATTCCCGCAAGCCGAAGTCGAACTCGTTACTAAAGACATCAACCTTCGTATTAAGGCGGACGTCTTCGGTATCGAAGCAAAAGATTACGAGCCCGAACGCGTCGACATGGAAGAGATGTACGATGGTCATCTGCAGGTCGATGTCGATCCGGATATCATCAACAACTTCTATAAAGAGCGCATCAT
>CAJYOV010000624.1 GCA_913776405.1 Pseudobdellovibrionaceae bacterium | reverse complement strand
GCTGCCGGCTTATCCAGGTCTCGAGAGCATCCAGCGCGCTCACGCGGACAAACAAGACATCGGCGTAACCGTTCACTTCGTAAATGAAGAAGTCGACGCAGGCCGGGTGATTTCTCAGAGACGCTGCTTGAAGAAGCGGGAAGTCAGCCGCTATTCTTTGGACCTCACAGAATTTCTAGTTCACGTCACCGAGCAGCGCATTTTGAGCGATGCGGTTCGCTTCTTAACTGAGACGTCGCGACGAGATTCAAGTCACGGAGACCTCGCATGAGTACCACTTACGATCTTATCGTCGTTTCGGCCTTCGGGCGTGGGCAGTGGATTGCGTCCGAACTTGCGGGCCAAGGTTGGAAAACCGCGCTTGTTGACGTTTCGGACCAAGTGGCGACGATCTCTGACATTGACGCTGAAGGACCCTTCGGACTCTTCGAGAGCCAAGAGCTGTTGCCGTCGCAGCGCGCCCGTTTGGCCGACGAAGGTGAATTCGCAGCGGTTGCGGGCGGCTTTACGCTGTGGTTACCAGAGGGACCGCTCGAATTCCGGAGTGAGCTCACTCCCTTCTTGCTTCGCGCTCGCGACATTCCAGAAGAAGTTGAGACCTACGTTCGCCATTCCGGCTCGAAAGCGAAAGAGGGCGAGCGAGAAAAACGTCAGATTAAAAAGCTCCAGTATTCGCACTCGTGGCTCGCGCAGTTTGCGCATTCTCTGACAGCGGCCACTCATCACGAAAACCATGTCGCACTCGAATCGAACACGGCAGCGCCGTTGTTTTCGCCTTACGGTCTCCGTCAATTGACGGCCACGGGTTTGGCAAAGGGCGTTCAAGTCGCAAAAACCGCTGGCGTTTCATTGAGACCGAAATCGAAGATCGTCGATTTGCGTTTTGACGGGAAGTCAGTCGACGCTATTGAAATTCAAGGTGACGTATCGGGCGCTGAGCGAGGTCGCGCGTTTGTGTGGTGTCTTTCATACGACGAGACCAAACGCGTTTCTGAAAAATTGGCTGCACGCCTTTTCCCGAAGGCTTGGCCCGAAGCGCAGTGGGGTTGGCAGCGCCTGACGTTCGAAACTTCGCCTTCCGACCTTCTTTTATCGCTTCCGTTGTCTGTCACGGTGATCGACGATGTTGATCTCGCTTGGACACGCGCAAACATGGTGCTTGTGCGTCGCCGTGAAAATGAATCGAGCTTCGATGCTTGGGTGAAAGTTCCAACTTGGATGCGTCGTGAAACGCCTGTGTTCGCAGGTGTGGTCGATGAAGTAAAGCGCTTACTTGAACGAAAACTTCCAGGCGTTACGCTTACGCAAAAAGGCGATCTGCTTTCACCCCTTCAGTGGCCGATCTATACGATCGAAGATTTCGCTGCACTTGGTGCGGCGAAATCGCCAAACCTATTTTTCGATGCGCCAGGTTTCTGGAGTTCGATTGATTGGTTGGGCCGCTTCAAAGTCGAAAGCTTGATCGTCGAAAAACTCATGAAATTGAAAACGATTTGGGATGCTGCTGAACGAAAAGCCGAAGCTCAGCGCGAGCGACAATCACGAAAGGGTGCTCAACCGTGATCGAGAGATACACGCGACCTGCCATGGCCGCTGTCTGGACTTTAGAAAACCGCTTCCGTAAAATGCTTGATGTCGAAATCGCCGTCGCTCAAACCCAAGCCGAGCTCGCTATCATCCCCGCCGAGGCAGCGAAGCAAATCGCTAAAAAAGGCGCCTTCGAAGTTGAACGCATCAATGAAATCGAAAAAACAACTCGTCACGATGTGATCGCATTCGTTTCGAATGTGGCCGAGCACGTCGGTAAGTACGGTCGCTACATTCATTTCGGTCTGACGAGTTCGGATGTCATCGATACCGCGATGTCGCTCATGGTTCGGGACGCCGGGCAGATCCTTCTTGAAGACTTGACGCAACTTGAACTTGCACTGAAGAAACGCTCGGTCGAATTCGCGGATGTTTTAGCTGCGGGCCGTACGCACGGCATGCATGCTGAACCGACGTCGTTCGGAATGAAGCTTGCGGGTTTCTGGGCCGAGACGACTCGCAATCGCGAGCGCCTCGTTCGCGCACTCGTGCAGATGGAAATCGGCAAACTCTCAGGGGCTGTCGGCACTTATTCAACGCAAGCCTTCGAGGTTGAGGCGGGCGTTTG
>CAJYOV010000623.1 GCA_913776405.1 Pseudobdellovibrionaceae bacterium | reverse complement strand
AAAGTCCTACACGACCCATGGCGATCTTTGGGACTACTTGTTCGATGATTCGCGTTTGGGACAACGGCCCTGGCGTACCTGCTGAAATCGAAAGAAAAATTATGTCACCCTTCTTCACGACCAAAGAAGCAGGGAAAGGCACAGGCCTCGGCCTTAGCATTTCGCTAGGGATCGCGAAGGCTCACGGCGGCGACTTAAAATTGAATCGCTCGGTTGCCGCGAGTTGTTTCGAGTTCACGCTACCGGTATCTGAACTAGCCAAAGAATTGAAAACGGCATGACACTTTCTACGAGGCCTAAAATGAATCCTGTCACAGAGCCATCTACGCAGAACCGGATTATTCTTCCTCGTGCCGAAAATGCGACGTCGCAAGCTGAAGAGCGTCGACTTCTCGAAGACTTTCTCAAAGGTGCCGGTTTAATCGTGCCGGAGTCATTTTTGAAAACGATCGCGAAGGACGATATTCTCGAAGTTTATAGCGCTGCGGATAATCGGCAGCTTTATTCAAACCGCGAGTTCATGCGCATTTGCTCTTACTCAATTGAACAAATGCAAACGATCCCATTTCAAAAGCTGTTTTGGCGCTCTGACGAAATTCAGAATCGCCTTCTCGAACGGGCCGCCTCTGTCGTACGAAGCGAACGCGAAGCTGTGAGCTGGGGGATCGAGGCGCACGAACTGGTTGAAAGCCTTCACCCTCGACGCCGCACCTTCGAGATGAGTATGAGATTTATCGCGCCGTGCTTCGATGCTTCGGGCGCCTGCGTTGCCTGGGTGAGCTCACTCCAAGTTCAACTCATCTACGAATGGCCCGAAGAAGTTTAAGAACTGGCCCACTCCGCTGCGCTTTTGGGCCGTTGGCAAAGCCGGCTTCTTTCGTTGGAAGTCCGACTCACGAATCATCCAACGCTTTTCATAAACGACCTCCGTTGGTCGCCCAGCTGCTTCAGCGAACAGCCAGAACCCGCATCAATGATGAGTGTCTACCATCAGAGAAGGATCTTACGTGCCAAAAACTCTTAAAGGTCGTTTAACAAATTTAACTGGAAGGCTAACGCTCAGAACGAATCGTCTTTTTGACCTCGCCGAGGTCCAGCATGTTGAGTTCAGAATTCGCATAGCTTTGGAACTTGTAGTCTTTCTCGGCGCTGAGTTCGCTCATACGCTGCAAAATATCAGCGATTCTCCAAAGCGATTTCTCAGCATCTTCGATCTGCTCTCGAATAGCGTCTGTCTTGTCGATGAGTTCGAGTGTTCCGATCGCGCATGCGAGCGGATTATTAATTTCGTGACGACAGGTGATGATCGCAGCCGTGATTCCTTCAGCCATCGCGCGCTCTTGATCAGCTGCTAGCGCGATCTCACGCGCAGCCCTTAGGTCGGTAATATCGCGAGTCACACCAACCAAAACTTGGCCCGAGCTAGTAGTTTTGAGCGCACCTTCCGATCGCACGTAGATCTTTTTACCGCTGTTAAGGTTGAGATGATATTCAGCTTGGAAACCCGGAGTTTGTTTTTCGATGCAATTGCGGATAGCCGAGTGAAGAGTCTCAATTCCGACAGCATCCATCATCGCTGAAAAAATCTCGATCGAAGGCTGAACTTCGTTCGGAGAGAGTTCTAAAAGCCGGTAAAGCCCATTTGACCAAGCCACGCGCTTCGACACTAGGTCCATCTCCCAGCTGCCAAACCGCCCGACGTTTTCTGCATCCTCAAGATGGATCCGCAAAGATTCTTTTGCGGCCTTTCCCCGTTTCAATTGCTGGATTCGGTTCAGCCAAGTCATGATGCCCATAAAGTCGTGTCGGGATCTCGATCGTCAAAATTTACGATCCGCCCCGAGAGTGACGATAACGTTAATTCTCGCCTGTCGCGGTTTCGTAATTAGATGACTTTAGTTCGCAGGCGTACGCTAAACCTATGTCGACTAAGAATCTGATTAAGCCCCTTTGTTTGCTGCTCGCGCTACTCGCTGTTCTCCAAGCACCGTTACTCGCGAACGCGCAGACGGCCAAACGCCTCTCCATCTTCGATCCGCTTCTCAAACAGCCACAGCTCTTCTCTGACACATTCGACATCGCGACCGACAAATCGAACCTCGGCAAATGGGCCGTCACAGGTGTTTTGACGGCGGGGCTCCTCACCTATGACGAAGAGATCTTGCTCGAAACTCAACGCCTCGGGCGCAGATGGGGCATCTCAACCGTCGATAACCTAAAGCCGCTTATCAAAATTGGTGACTTCACGATCTTGCGCGGTCCGACGGACTTCAGTTCGGGCCTTTATTTCCTAGGAGACGGCTGGATCCAGCTCGGTACAGCCTCTGCGTTTTTGCTAACGGGCGCGTTGATGGATGAAACTCGACCCTTCAACACCGGCATCGAACTTTTCACAGGACTTACGTCGGCAACAGTCTTCAGCCAAATTTTGAAACGCGTTGCAGGCCGTGAAGGTCCGGCCCCTCGCACCCGACCGGGCGGCGCTTGGAGACCATTTCCAAGTTGGACGGCCTACCAGAAATCTCGCACGCGCTACGACGCGTTCCCGAGCGGTCACGTGATGGTGACCACTCTCACGTTCACGATCATTCGCGGTAATTATCCCGAATACGAGTCGATTCTTTTTCCCGCGCAAATCGTTTACCTAACGGCGCTCGGGTTTGGAATGGTGAATAACGGGATCCACTGGGCCGGCGATTACCCGCTCGGCATTATGTTAGGCTACCTCTTCGGTAAAGCTTCGCTTCGAATGGCGCAACCGAGCGTGAAGTCCAATGAGCCAGAAAAACCGACGGCGCTCTTTGAGCCCGAGGTTTCTCCAACCATCGACCCCACTGGCGCCGTACTCGCAAACTTAGAATGGAAATTCTAATTCGGGGCTTCGTTAGCTCTTCTGAGCTTTCGCCGTCGTCTCGATCATCAACTGCTCGATCTCCGCGAGATCTTTGTCTGTGATGTTCCAAACTTGCTTATGACCGATCTTTTCAAGGATCGCGTTGAACAGGTTATCGGAAATGAACGGCATCACCTTTCCAGATTGATACTCGCGCTCTTTTTCGCCGTACAGGCCCAAGAACGTTTCGTCGCGGAACCATGTTTGCTTGTTCGCTTTTTGAATTGTCGCGACTTCCTCGGAGCTTGGATCACGCTGCAAGAACTCGAAGAACATGCCTGATGGCTTCGAGCCAGGGAAAAACCATTCGCCCGAGAAGACCTGAATCAAATCTTCTTCTTCGTCTTTGAGGATTGGCGTAACGAACTGAACGCCGCGCTCAAGCGCGTGTTTATGAAACGAAATGAGATCCGGCGTACGAAGCGCGATGTGCTGCCAATGAGCGGCGCTCTCGTGACCGTCGAGCATCTCGCGAACGTGTGACGGTTGATCTTTGGGTTCTGAAGGCTGAACGACTGCAATCACAGTTGTCAGTGGCTCAGCTTTTTTGCTCGCTTCCCATTCGCCGATGCGAGTCGCGAATGTCATCGACACTTCGCTGCCGTCTGGCTGCTTGCGACGCTTCTCATAAAGAAGATCGTCAGGCGTCGTTCCAAAGATGATGCGGAACAAAGCATAGGCGACCGTGTAGAGCTTCGGCTGAAGCAACAAAGTCATATGATCAACGGTAAAGTTCATGAACGGTTTTTTCATCGAAACGAGTGCCTCCGGCCACCGGCCACTGCGCACGCGGGGTTTGCAAAGCGCACGTGCTAATCTTCTAACGAACTTCGGCCCTCGAGGCTAGGCCGTAGTGATTGCTCCTGCGAACGTTTTCGCCGGTAGACACAGCAAAATGACGCTCAAATCGCTTTAAAACGCCACTCATTGACTGGCGGATTATTGAAGGGACTCGAAGAGATGGCCCAGCGGCTTCAAAGTGCTGATGACGTCAGCATC
>CAJYOV010000622.1 GCA_913776405.1 Pseudobdellovibrionaceae bacterium | reverse complement strand
GCGTATTTGGTCTCGTTACTGAACTTGATCGACCGAAGAGCTAAAGCGACTTTCGCAAAGACTTTCAAACGTGTGGACTGAGGAATTTTCTCCAGTGCGCTTTTAGTAAAGTCGAGCTTTTGTAGCCAAGCGGGGCGAGCTTCTGAGAAGCTAAATCCCTTATTTTCCAACTGAGTTCTGCATTCAGCATTTAGATCGTCAGCATAGGCTCGGAATCCCAAGAGCTGGTCGGTCATGCTGAGCAATTCTTCGCAGCTAGTGTAGTTCCTTAAATAGGCTGCGGAAAATTCTGGCCGTTTCTGGTCTGAGCCGAGTGTGTAGAACCGATTCTTACTGAGCTTAACTTGTTTCGCCGTGATCTCATCAGTTGGTTCGATACAGAAGGCGCCTGAACAAGGTGCTTTGGCGCTAACTGACCATTTGCCGTTATGATTTTTAAAGCTGCTTGGATGGAAGATTGCCCAGTCCACAAATGCGAGATGACCAAGCAGGTTCGGAAGCGGAGCCTCTAGCTCAATCGTAATTCGGTCGTTCGCGCCACGAATGTCACGGATCAGGTCTTTAAAGTATGAGTGTGTCGTTCCGGTCATTGATAGCTTGAGGCTTTCTACGACTTCGACATTCGTTATAGGCGTACCGTCAGACCAGAATCTTCTGTTCTGAAGTTCAAACTCCCAAACAAGACCGTTAGTGCTCACCTGCCATGATTTTGCGAGTTTCGGCACAGGCCGACCGAGCCAATCCATCTCGACTAATGTAGCCCAGCTGTTTGCACAAGCAGCCCAATCCCCTGACCAGTAAATATTTAGGGGATCTGGTGATCCGCTGAACATGAATGGCGTTGCAATGCTGTTGCGAGCGGGATTGGGAGCGAAATCAGATTCATCTTTTAAAGTCATGAGATGACGGGCTCCAAGAGTGAAGAGATAGAATGCTGCAAAAGCGATGAGGCAAGCAGCGATCATGAGGCGCGACCGTTTCATTGATTAGCAGCCACAGGGATCGAGAGTGACTTTCGTGAAGATAAGTTCCTTGATATCGATCGGAGCCAACTTTACAGTGTTCTTCTCTTTATCCGTAAGATTGGTGGGTAACTTAACCCCAGCCTGAAGGTTTAGAAATAACTCAATGTCAGCTTTAGGGTAGTTTCGCTTACCCAGTAGCTTAACCAGCTCGACTCGTGGGTCTTCCTTCTTTCCCTCGGCTTTCTGATCATCGGTTGATTGAGCGTTGGCGATTAAAGGTGCTACCATCAGGATGGCAAGTCGAACGAATAGCTTCATTTATGACCTCGGATTCTCATCGTGATTAAATCAAATGGATTTTTGGTTACTTCAACAATACGAGGCGCATTTATAGCGGTATTTGGGGCGCTTTTCACGCTTGGCATCTTCTGCGCCTGCCTTTTTGCACTTTTTCAACTAAGCAATTCTGCGATTGTTCGAAACTCCATTAATATCGCGGAGAAGCAGCCGAACTTAACCACGTCGGCTATCGGCCAAATTGTTTACAGTCATGTATGTGATACAAACCGCGTTCAAGCTTGCACCACGCGACTTCTAGATGAGAAGGGAGCAACGCTGGTTGATCTCCCGTCGATCATTGCCGACAGAGAAGAGAGCTTTTTGATTTCCTCGAAGTATCCGATATCGGTTTTCAACGAGCGAGTCTGGCTTCTGGTACGCGTAACGCCGAAATTATCTGCTTTAAAAGCCGAGCTGTTCGCGAGTCTCCTATTCGCCGTTATTCCGATTCTACTGTTTTACTTGATACAGGTTGCAGCGAACAAACGCGGTCTTGAGATCCAACTTGAGGCTGCGGGCTTACGTGAAAAGCTGTTGGAACGGGATGCTCAACTTGCAAAACTTTCTTCGCAGGTAGCTCATGACATCCGGTCTCCAGTTTCTGTCTTGAATTTGGTTGTATCTTCATTAGACGAAATTTCGAGAGATAAAATTGAGCTGATAAACAAAGCAGTTGGACGAATAAATGAGATTGCAAATGATCTTCTTTTTAAACCGGTGACGCTGTCGAGCGACGGCGAGTTTCAAAGTTTGACTGACCAAACAGACATATCGGTTGAGCAACTCGTGGACGCGATCATCAGAGAAAAGCAGGTTGAGTTTCGAAGCGCCTCCAGTCTCAAATTTTTGGTCAATTTGAATCGCAGCGAGTCGTCGTTCTCCTCCCTGCCGACCGCGAAATTATCTCGCGTCATTAGCAACCTCATAAATAATGCCGTTGATGCATTGGAAGGACAGCCTGGCATTGTCAAATTGTCGGTTACGTCAAAATCGGACGCAGGAACGGTTGTCTTGACCGTAGAAGACGACGGGGTCGGAATTCCAGAAGAGACGCTCGCAAAATTCAATCAAAGAGAATTTAGTTCATCTAAGTCTATGGGGAGTGGACTGGGCTTGAAAGACGCCTTTGAGGCTGTCGAGAAGGTTGGAGGCGAAATCAAAATGACGTCCGTCGTAGGAAAAGGTACGAGCGTTTCGCTCACGCTGCCGCTTCGATCAGGCGGCTAAGAAGCAAAATCCGTGCTTACAAGAATCGAACTGCTCGCGCTGGCAGCAGAAACATTCGGCTCGGTCATCTCACAAATTTGATCGAGGAAAGACAAGCTGTCGGAAACCCAGCTGCAGCTGCTCCCGAAGTGCTGCTAACGAACGACGTGCTAATGGTTAGAGGCTACTATCGATTCTCCAAAATAGACTTTTTCGGCTAGTACCTCCGGGCTTTGCAGGACGACGTCGAACAAGCTCGTTTCTAGTAGCAAGCGGCTTGAGGCGCTGTTGGCGTTCATTGAGCTTGAACCTTCTGCGATCACAAAGATGTGGGCGGCATCTCTTATTAAGCTGTGAGCTTGAAACGTTGGAGCTGGAGCGCTGGAGTTTCGGATCTTTTCGATCTCGGCGAGTCGGCGGTTTAACTGGTTAATTCCCTCGCGTAGGAATTGCTTGTCTGGCCGCGAGTCTGCGATTGCGGCAATTCGCTTGATGATGCCCTTTGCGACGCCGAGTTCGGGGAGACGCAGGGATGTCATTCTTGGTCCACCAACGCCTGCTTTTTCACGTGAAGAGATGAGCAGATTTTTCGGAACCCTAAAGCGATCAAGCTCGAGGGTGCCGGTCGCTGAAGAGCCTAATGAATGAAGGTCGCTGACTTCAAATCGAGCGTTCTCAGCTCGAGGGAAGGGAGTTAGGACAAAGAAGACTTCAGCCTCATTTTCAAATCCCAAAATCAGGTCATCGAAAAATGTACCTCCTGTAACCCAATTTGTCCTCCCGGTAAGGACAAACTCATCTGGCTTAAACTCCGGTTTGAACGCGGGGCCACGCGCAGAACCAAGGTGTGTAGTGGCGAGTCCACAAAGTCGACTTCCGTTTTTTAAAAGCCTTAGATGTTCTTGGTTTTTCGCAGTCCACTCAGTGAGGCCCGATAATCTTTCGAGCGCGGCCATGTGCTGCCAAAGCGTAAAGCCGAGTGCAACAGATCGGGCAAATACCATTTCTAGATTATTGAGCGTTAGCGAAGTCGGAGTCGCTAGCTGTCCATGGTTCGCGAGCAACTTGCGCAGAACCTCGGAGGTGACTAACGGATCGATATCGAATCCCTTTTTCATCGAGAGAGAATCGAGCGAAGTGGTAAATCCGGCATCTGCCGAGTCATGCAAACTCATGCCTCATCCTCTCATTTACTTCATGCGCATGAAACGAAAAAGCCGAGCGGTTGGCTCGGCTTAGGCTGGATTGATTAAGCCGGCTTAAGATGGGCAGCAGCTGGCAGTTCTGAGTGCTGCGCAGCCGATGCGCCGGCTTGCGGGATCGACACCCGGATCGGGCCCAGGTCAGAATTTGAACTTCTTCTTTAGACTGTCGAGGCCCTTTTTGGCTTCGCCTTCGAGTTTTTTCTTTTGGGAGTTGGTGGCGTCGTTTTTGGCGGTTTCGAGTTTGGATTTGGCGACGGCGAGTTCGGCTTGTTTGACGCCGATTTCGCCTTCGACTTGGGCGCGGACTTTTGCGAACTCGGCTTCGAGTTTTGCTTTTTGGACGGCGATTTCTTGGTTCACCATCGCTTCGACGCGGGCGCGGGCTTCGGCGAGTTTGGCGCGAAGTTGGCGGTCGAAGGCGGAGGCGAGATCGTCGCCGAGGGATGAGCGGATACTAAATTTCAAATCCGACCACGGACCCGCGACACTTGCGTTCAAAGAAACCTTTGGAATGTCCGAAAGGGCGCTGTTCAACAAATCGTTCAACGCAGGCGAGGCCGCTTGAACTGACAAGAAGCCAGTCGAGCGTTTCGCGGCCATGGCTGCTTCGTCGCCGAAAAGTTGGTTTGCGTTCTTAAGGGCCGCAAAGCCAGTCTTCGCAGGCGTCGCAGTCGGCGCAGCGCCTGCGGCACCCGCACCCGCTGCGCCTGGCGCTCCGGCCGAGCCAGCACCGCCCGCAGCGGCCGCGAGCTCAGCGCCCGAAGGGCCGCTCGGTGTAGCACCAGGAACGGGGGTCGCGATCGGCTTCGCAGCTGGAATGATTTTCGGATCCGTCGGGATATCGCCGGCTTTCGCGCGCGAGAACATCGCGCCTGCAGCTACTTTAACTTCCTTGCCGTGAAGTTCTGCGAGGAAGTCGCCGCCGACGACGGCTTTCTCGAAGCCGAGTTTTACGTCTTTTTCGTCGACGAGCATTTGGCCAACCATTGGGGCGCTTCCGACTTTGAGCTCCAGGCGATCGAGCGGAACGTCCGTGCGGTGATCAAGCGTCACGCGACCGAGGAGGCCCATGAGTTCTTGCGCAGGGAAGTTACCTTCGAATGTTGCAACCGTTGGAAGACCGAGAACTGGCTGATCATCCGTTACGTTTTCTAATGTCCCTTTGATGTCGCCTGAGTATTCGGCTGTTGGCGTTGGCTTCGAGCTAATCGCTGCGTGTTTGAGCCAGAATAGCGGGTACGAGCGCGGGCGACCGAACTTGTAATTGCGGCCGCTCTCGCGTTCGCGAGGTGTTGGCGGTGCGTATTCTGCTTTTTCTTCAGCGGTTTTCTTTGGCGGCATGTATTCGCGCGCTTTGTTCATGTAAATCTCAGCTTGCTGAAATTTTGCGAGGAACAACGGGCCAAACGTTTGCTTGGCAAGAGAGGCCGCATCGAGCTTCGGAATCTTCAAGCGAGATTCGAGGTCCTTGATGTCTTGGCGAACCATTTTCTCAAGATCGCCGAGCGTATTTTTGTATGTGTTCGTATCACCTTTAACAGCCTTCGCGGTTTCTTCGACGGCTTTTACTTTTGCGTCGGCATCCTTGTAGATCGAATCGATCTCTTTCAGAGACGCTTGCAGCTGGCCGACGTTCT
>CAJYOV010000621.1 GCA_913776405.1 Pseudobdellovibrionaceae bacterium | reverse complement strand
GCTAAGATCAAATTAATCATCGAAGCTTCGAGGGCACACGAAGTCATGGACAGTCGGGAGACGACTTTTGTTCCAAATTTTGCAGACAAATGATGACAACTGCTGACCGCCGAAGATGACGGACCCAAGCGGCGACTAAAGAGTTGATTCGTTCGAACCGGAACAGATGTCGAAACCACGTCCGCGCGTACTGCTCAGAATGCGCGTCCCTCGTCGGCGACGAGGATTGCACGAAGAGGTGCAGCGTCGGCGTTTTCGATCTTAAGTGGTAGCGCGATTAACGTGTAGAGACCCTCGGGCACTTCGCTGAGGACGAGGCCCTCAAGTATCGATAAGTCGTGAAGCGCTACCATTTTGTGAGATGGCAAATCTTTCGATGTTTCTGGGTCAATTGACGGCGTGTCGATGCCGATTGTTTTCACACCGGCTTGAGCCCAAGTTCCAATGAGCTCTGGTGCGAAAGAACAAAAATCAGAATTCCACTGATCTGGATTCGGAAAGCTGCCCGTTGCGACCAGAATCTTGTCGGCCGGCCACGCAGTGTTGGCTTGCCAACGAGAATCTAGGTGATGTCGCGCGACTCGCTCGCCCCGCGCGACTTTTGCAAGGAGCACCAGGCACTTCCCGAAATAGCGAGTCAGCGCGCGAGATTCGATGCCCACGCCGCTAAGATCATAGTGGTTGGGTGCATCCGCATGCGCACCGAGGTGCACCGTTGTCGTGACAGAGCTGAGCCCGATGTTATGACCCTGCTTCATATCGAGAAGGACAGATCGTTGGAATTTCGTGTCGCCCGGGAACACGCCGATGCGCTCGCTGATCACGGGCGTGATGTCGTAAATTTTTGAGCCGGCTAAAGTTGTCTCCGTTAAGAGTTGCGACATCAGCTTGCCTAACCTTAGAGCGACTTTACGAAGTCGAGAACTTCTTGCGCGTGGCCATCGACGCGAACTTTGCGCCATTCTTTTTTGATCTCGCCGTCTTTGATCACGAAAGTCGAGCGCTCGATCCCCATGAACTCGCGGCCGTACATGTTCTTCATCTGAATCACGTCGAAGGCTTTCGAGAGCACACCCGATTCGTCCGAGAGAAGCTCGAATGGGAAATCGCACTTCGTTTTGAACTTCTCGTGGCTTGCGACTGTGTCTTGAGAAACGCCAACGATCTCGGCACCAGCTGACTGAAACTGCTTGTAAAGACGTCGGAAGTCCTGACCTTCCAGCGTGCAGCCTGGCGTGTTGTCCTTCGGATAGAAATAAAGAACCACGGTTTTTTTCGAGTGTTCAGAACCTTTGAAGGTAAGGCCTGAAGTCGCGGCGCCCGCGATTTGCGGCGCCTTCGAACCTTCGCCAATCGAATACGACTTTTGCGGCGCTTTGCTTTTTTTCGTCGCAGAAGAGGCTGCGGCCTTTGCCACCTTTGCGGTCGCCTTCTTAGCTGGCTTCGCCGCAGCTTTCTTAGCCGTCGATGGAACTGCTTTCTTGGTCGCTTTCTTGGTCGCTTTTTTGGTCGCTTTTTTGGTCGCTTTTTTCGCCATAGACTCAACTTTCTGGAAATCCGAATGTCTTCTCGAGAGATTAAACGGTAGCTTTATCCGATGCAACGCCCACAAGAACGTAGATCTACCGTTCCGTCGACTTACTCGGACCTTGTCGAAGCGGCGCTGAAGCGGCGCGGTTACTCGCTCGGAAGTCCGAAACGCTTGGCCGACGCGGTGAAACAGCTCTCGGACTTCTATCTTGAGAACCCAACGGCACAGACTCCGTGGGACCAGTCGTGGGCACAAGCTGCCTCAATCGCTTATTTTTTTCCGTTAAATTATTCGCGGTCTGCACTCGTCGCGCGTGAAGCCGATCGCCTTGGCTTCTTCAATGGACTCACAAGCCTTACAGATGACGGCTCCGGTATGGGTTCCGGTATCCACGCGTTTCGAGATCACTTTAAAAGTACAAATTCGATTCAGTCCGCCTTCACCTGGGCTGCACGAGATATCTCTTCGCCCGCATTAGCGCTGTTAAAAGAACTGACGCTCGAGTCTGGATCCGCGCCTGCCACTCAGATTCAGACGCTCATGGTGCGCGGCCTCGAGCGGCCGCACCAACCCAGTTACTCACATGCGGCTCTGCTTGCGTCTTATGTCCTGACGGAGCTGCCAGAAATTCCAAGCGAGTGGCTGAAAAGCGAAGCTCTGATTTTGATCGAGCCGTCTTCGAGAGACGATGCGCGCAGACTTCAAGGCGAGCGCAAGACGCTTCAAGAGGCAGGCTTTGTAATTTGGGGCCCGTGCCCGCATCAGGATGAGTGCCCGCTTCTCATTCATTCCGACAAAGATTGGTGTCACGATCGCCTTCACTTCGATGCGCCCCAGTGGTTCACCGAAATCGAAAAACATCTCCCGATGAAGAACCGAACGCTTTCGTTTTCTTACCTTCTCGCTCGCAAGAAGCCGTCGCCCGTTCGAGCCGCAGATGGCTACGCACGACTTGTCGGTGACACACTCCCTGAAAAAGGCAAAACGCGACAAGCTGTGTGCCGCAGCTCTCAAAAGGAATTCCTCTCTTGGTTTCCGCAGCGGATGCCAAAAGGCGAATCGCTCGAACTTGAGCGAGGTTCGTTGATTGAAATCAAGACTCAAGACCTCGAAGTCCGTGGCCTTGAAGTGAGATTAAAATCGAGTCACGACGTTAGAGAACTTGCGACAGACGAGCGCCTCTCAATGAAAGACTGATCGATCTGCTCCAGCATCTGCTGAAGTCTTTTGTGAACGCGGTCGGCTTCGGCGCGAACTTGGCTGCGGCACTCTTCCGGATCGTCAGAGAGATCGGCCTCGGCGAGAGCCGGTACGAAGAGTTCGCAGCGCATGTCGAAGCTTTCCATCGGTAATGGCAAAAGCGGCAGCGTAAAGTGGCCCGTCTGTTTTAAGCGAGCACCCAAAAAGTCTGCCGCAAATTTTGGAAGATGATCTATCAGTGCAAAGACATCTTTTGGTACCGGCAACGAGACACCCCAATTTTCAGAACCGCGATGCGCGCAGAGCAAGATCGGCGTGCTTGTACGGATCGAGAGCTCAATAAACCGAGGCGAACGGAAAGGTTGCAAGTCAGTTGGGTCACCAAAGAAGCAGTTGCTGCCTTCTGGAAAAAGCACGATATCCGTGCCCTCTTTCGCGCGAAACTTTTCGACGAGTTCTTCAAAGTTGAGAGGATGATCACTCTGCGTGAGCTGTTGGGCGATTGTTCGGAAGCCGGGCACCGCGAAGAAGAACTTGTCCATAACGCCCATCGGGCGTCGCCCACCACCCCCACGCGCACAGACGTGTGCGGTCAGAAGTGCGATCGCAGGCAGCCAACTGAGAGGCGATGCGTGATTGAATGCGACAACCAATCTAGGATTTTGGTCTAGGATTTCTCTGAGGCTCGGCGAAGACGAGAAATGAGTCTCGCGAGCGAGTTTCAGCATCAATTGACTTAGGAATGGTTCGAACTCTCGAAGCGCCTTCATACTTCTTTCAGGTATCTAAACATCTTCTTCATGTCACCTGGAAAGACTGTTTGTCACACAGTGAGCGAAGCTTGAAGCACTTGAAGCGCCCACAGGAGGCTTACGCCATGAGAGAAGCAAACGGTCACATCAGCGTGAACGAGAACGCTCCAACAGAACGATTCAACGCTTACGTCGAAGAACAGGTCGCCGCATGGATCCGCGCGCACGAGAGTTCTTCGACTGCCGTCAGCGAAACGACTCCGGAGTATGAAGTCGCCTTTTTCGATGAAGAGGCGGTCGGAGAAATTAGCTGCTTGGTCGTGATCCACATCAACGACCAGCTCTGGCGCGCATGGGAAACGGCTGACAATCCCCGCGCCGCTTTGGCCCGCACGCTCGCCGCCCTCAGCGTCGACGATGCCGCGACTGAAGCTCAGCAACTCGCTCATTAAGTTTCACTCACCTTGCAACCGCAGTTTGGACGTCACACATGAAAGTTTCTAACGGTTATGTAACGGTCAACGAATTGCCTACGAAAAATCGACTTTTCAAATTCTGCGAAAAGAAGATCGATCAATGGCTTCAGACTCGCAGCGATCTTGAACCACTCGAGGGCCCCGTCGAATTTTCGGTCTCATTCACCGAAGACGACGAGTCCTCGCAAGTGTCCTGTCAGACCGAGATTCAGCTCGGCGCTCACATCTATCGCGGTTGCGACCTTGCGCCCGATACCCAGCAGGCCTTCATGCATTCTTTAAAGCGTCTTCACGCAGCTCATTAATTTGTCTAGGTTTTCTCCAGTTTCTCGAACTTTCGGGCCGTCCTCGTCGAATGTTCGAGAAACTGTCGAATTCGCATTGTCCCGATGAGGGATGCTGACGATCGTTTTGTTTCCATCACGCTTCCTCGACTTTAATCTGGGTTCAGAACAAAGCGAGGTTCCCCTTGAAAAGTTCACTCCTTCTCAAATCCGCCGTTTCGATTAGCGCTCTGACACTCGCGACTGCCGTCATTAGCTGTTCGCAAAATCACCGCGTCGGTTCGCTCATTGCGGAGGAGCAGCCCGTGATGTCAAAGATGGATGTGAACAAATATCCTGTCTCTAAACTCGTCTGTGACCCGATGGGTGAGCCAGGCGAAGACCCCCGTTCAAACGCCGGCCTTAAAGCCGAACTTTATTGGTTGGAAGCAAACCAGCCGAATGCTTCGAGTTCTGGCGATCTCATCGCTCGCGGACACAAGAGTTCGCGTGACCTCTTCGTTTCAGTCTTGAATACGCCAACTCGTATGTTTGATATGGGCTTTAACAACGATCTCGGCGAACCTGTGAAAACGGATGCTGGCGCAATGCTCATCGAACGCTTTGCGATTCGTTTCACATCAGTCTTGCGTTTGGCGCCGACTCAAGAAGAAGGCGATTATGAGTTAGCTCTGCTTTCAGATGACGGCGCAACTTTGCGGCTTCGCGATGAAAATGGCGTTTACCAATCAGTCGTCGACAACGACGGTGAACACGAAACCCGATTCGGCTGTGGCGTTCAGATCGTCAACCTGAAGCGCGACACCGAGAAGCTCATGCAAGTCGATTATTATCAGGGACCGCGCTATCACATCGCGCTCGTTGCGATGATGCGCAAAGTACAACGAAACGAAGACGGGACTGTGAAACAAGATTCAAGCTGTGGCGCGCGTGGAAACGAACTCTGGTTCAACCCTTCGAATCAAGAACCGAAGTCTGCTTACCAGGACCTTTTAGCGCGCGGCTGGCAACCACTTTCAAAAGAAAACTATACGCTTGCGAACGAAGCTTCATTCAACCCTTGTAAAGACGGCGTCGAGCCGCGGATGTCCAACATCCGCGTAGGCGAAGTTCTCTCTGATGGATTTATCTTACAGTGGGAAACTGACATCCCTGCCACTTCGCAAGTGGTCGTGATGGGCGGCGATCTCGCAGAGTCACGCACGACCGTTTCGGATAACGTGCTCCGCAAGTCCCATTCGGTCCGTGTCACGGGACTTTCCTCAGGCACCTCGTACGGTGCGCAAGCTCTTTCGATATCGGATACGTACGGAAAAACGCTCGCTCCGCCAATGTCTGTTCGCACAGCGGATTAAGTGTTCGCTCTGATCGAGGTCTTGAACCGTCTGGGACTGTCTTGGCTAAGGTCTGAATTCAAAGGCGCCGTGTTCACAACACTATCTGTGACTCGGCGCTTTTGTTATTTTGGAAGCAACTCACATTGTCTACTTAGAAAACCAGGACGGTTTCTCTCTATGCGCTCTTACATCATGAGTCTGACTTTGGTCGCGTGCGTTCTTGGCGGTTACACAGCCGTTGTCTTGACTTCAAACCGCACCGCAGCCGCGAACCCAACAAGCACTGAGCTCCAGAAACCCCACGCCTCTGCAGAAACGGACTCTCGCGAGCCCGCTTCAAAAACCACTTCGATCAACTAATTAGAACCACAATTTTGCGGCGCCGAGGAAACTGAGCAGCGTGAAGCTGTCGAAGCCGTTGTCTTTGCCGACGGACATGAAGCTGGCTTCACCGCCTAATGAGAAATGCTCACCCAACATGTAGTCGTAGCCTGCGACGACACCGAGATTCGTTGGTGACAAGTCCGCGCCATTTCGATCGATCTTCGATGTCCCAATGCGACCTGCGATGAAAACGCCGTTCGCTTCGCCTTCAAAGTGGTAACCGAACTGAACACCGTAGAGATTCAAATCAAATTTACCGAAGTCTTCGTTCTTAGATGAGTTCAGGTAGTAAGCGCCAATGCCCCACTCGCTGCCGAGTTTTGCACCCGCAGTGAGGCCCCACATCCCGCGTGATGATGTGTCGTTCGCATCGGGGACCGTCAGACCCAAGAGACCACCGACCCATCCGCGCGAATCGACGCCCGCTTGAGCCAGAGGCGAAGAGAGTGTAACGAGACCGAGAGCTAAAGCTACGAGTGTCGAACGGAACATGGATGCATCTCCTTTTTAAGAAAACTGATTCGATGCTACCCAAGAGCCGATTGAACTCGCACGCCGCTCCGAGTTGACTCGTCGCTTTTGACCTGCCTACGATGACACCATATGAAACATCTCGCGGTTCCATCGTTTGTCACATTCCTTCTTGCATCCTTCGTTTCGAATGTCGCTCACGCAAACGTCGTTGGGCCCACGGCGCAAAACTTCAACCCGACAACGAATGGCCTCGATTTCGTAACAGTGCAATCGTCAGAGACTTTAAAGC
>CAJYOV010000620.1 GCA_913776405.1 Pseudobdellovibrionaceae bacterium | reverse complement strand
ATTTTCAATTTCCAAATCGCAGTCCGGTTTCTCGCTTGTTGAACTGATGATGGTCGTTGCGATCATCGGAATTCTTGGCGCTATTGCCGCACCGACAATGCAAGGCATGTCTGATCGTGCAAAGGTGGCCGGTGTTACGGCAGATATGAGTCTTGCGCAAGCAAGTGCCAACACGATCCACATGAACGGTCAAACGCTGACCGTCGCTTTTGGAAACGGAAAATGCATTGCCTGTAGCCAAGGACGCGCCGTTGGAACGGACCCAAACACGTGGTCGGAATCAGCCGAGGCTCTAGCTGCCTGGAAGCTTCTCGGTTACAATGCGATCCCAAAGGATCCATGGGGCCACATGTACATTCTTGATGAAAACGACGACGAGTTCACATCGAGCTCCCATGTCGATTGTCGTTACGATGCGATTTATTCAGCAGGCCCAAACGGCATTTTCGAGAGCGGCGGCGATGGTGACGACGTCTATGGCGACGACATTATCGTGCGTCTGCCTTATCAAAACAAAGACAAGGGATGCCCTGACATGATCGGGTCTCAAATGGGCGGTAACGGCTAAAAGCTGGAAAGATTCTGAAATGAAATTTTCAATTTCCAAATCGCAGTCCGGTTTCTCGCTTGTTGAACTGATGATGGTCGTTGCGATCATCGGAATTCTTGGCGCTATTGCAGTGCCCTCCATGCAAGGCATGTCAGATCGTGCGAAGGTCTCAGCCGTTACGGCAGACATGAGCCTCGCGCAAGCAAGTGCCAACACGATTCACATGAATGGACAGACGCTCACGAAAGCTTTAAGTAGCTGCACGGCATGCGGGCAGGGGTGGGGCGCGGGCACGGATCCAAACACTTGGGCTGAGACACCGCAGGCTCTCGCGTCTTGGAAAGCGCTTGGCTACAGCGGCATTCCGAAAGATCCGTGGGGCCACATGTATGTTCTCGATGAAAACGACGATGAGTTCACGTCAAGCTCCCACGTCGATTGTCGCTACGACGCGATCTACTCTGCTGGACCTGACGGAATCTTTCAAGGTGCAGGAGACGGTGATGACGTCTACGGCGACGACATCATCACGCGCTTACCTTATCGAAATAAAGATAAAGGCTGCCCCGATATGATCGGCACTCAATTCGGTGGTAACGGCTAGCTCCCACACCCACTAACTCCCACAAAGACACCACTTACGCTTGGCACTCTTCTCGCTAAGAGAGCTCCCGAACGGCGAAATGAAACCACGGGGTTTCGTTTCAACTCTAATCAGTTCTTCGGGGGATTATCATGACTCGCTTTCAGCGCGCGACTTTGAACTCTGTTTCTAAATCGACAGTTCGCATGGCCTTGACGCTTACACTAGCGGCTGGCGCCTTTTCAGTTCTACCCGGTTGTACGTCAGATGAAATTGCGGCGACAGCTCTTGTGATTGGCGCTGTGGCAATCGTATCGGATGACGATGCAAGCGTTGAAGTCCGTGATCATCGTCACGAACGCCGTGATCGTCGCGATCGCGACCGTTTCGACCGTCGCGATTGGGACCGCCAGGATTTTGATCGTCACGAAGGCCCAGGTCGCCGTGGCCCTCGTTTTGCGGAAAGCGCAGAGAGCTTGAAAGCCGAGGGGCTCGTTTTCGCGACACCAAAGTTCGTAAGCCCAAAATTTGTAAGTACGGACGCGCGCGTAATTAATCTCGCGAACAACTATGAGATCTCGCATTACGCGGCGACATATTTGGTGCGCGCTATCGTCATGGCTGAAGCCAAAGACACGACTGGAGTTAAAGAGCTTGGTCTTGAGCTCACGGACTTCCGCAACCTCTATCAAGGCAAGAAAATTGCCGACTCGAAAGTTCAAGCTTTGGGGTCGAAGTTGCGTCTCAATGCCGACGAGACCGCGCGTCTGATTTCAGATATGAGCGAAGACGTTCAAATCGAAAAGTCTGTTCGCGGCCTTTGAGCGAAAGGCCCTCTGACCGAAAATGCCTTTGACGAAAACGGCCTCTGGGATCAGAGGCCCGTTTCTACGCGATTCATTGAATTCGCCTGAGTTCTCTCGGGGCGTACGTCGTAAGGGTCTGACGAGAGCTGCGACGTTGAAACGTCGGGAAAAGTTTTCATCGACGAGCGGAAACCGACACCGAGCGCGGTCAACAGAAGCATCGCGAGCAACGAAAGCTCCCACGTCGGAAAATCCGAATTGAGCACTAAGCCTTTGTTATCTCTCTTCATCCTAGCTCCTCTGCAATTGTTAAGACGAGAGGGGAGGCGCGGTCGTCTTAACAATTCGTCAGCGCACGTAGCGACTGCAGACTTAGAGTTCAACATCTGCGCCAGTGTTAAGACGAGAGTCTCCTGTGTCGCGCCAGTGCCACGCCACTTAGACTAAAGACAAATTTATCGTTAAGACACGATTCAGATCGGCGTGTTCGCTGTCTTCGTATGGGATTGTCTCGAGGAAATCTCACGAAGTGATTTACTTGCTGAAGGCCATGGTTCACATTAGGGCTACACGATTTTAACTAGGGACAGCATCAATGAAAGTCATGGTCGTTGAGGACGAAAGCGATATCCGCGAAATCCTCAAGAACCTCCTCGAAGAAGAAGGTTTTCAAGTTTTCGCCCTCGACAACGGTTTGAACTTGATGGAAGAGATTCAGTCGAATCGTCCCGACCTTCTTTTGCTAGATCAAATTCTCCCAGGTAAAACCGGCGTTGAGGCTGTACGTGAAGTTCGTGCGAGTCAAAACTTCGGCCGCCTCCCCATCATCATGGTCACGGGCCTCTCCGGCGAAGACGACAAAGTAAATGCGCTGGATTTAGGGGCGGACGATTACGTAACCAAGCCCTTTTATCCAAAAGAACTCGCGGCTCGCATTAAGGCTCTCGCTCGTCGGACCGATCTCGCCGTCGTTGGCGACTCGAAGGCCGACGTTCAGATGCCATCGGGTCCTGACACTCGCATTCAGCACGACAACGTGTTCATCGATTTCTCTGCCCACAAGGTCACGGTCGATGGGGCTGAGGTCGCGCTAACTTTGACTGAGTTTAAAATCCTCGGTGAGCTGTTGAAGCAGACGGGTCGCGTTCTCACGCGCGAAAAGCTGCGCGAACGCGCTCTTGGGAATTTGAACGTCACAGATCGTACGATCGACGTTCATATGGCCAGCCTTCGCAAAAAGCTTGGCGCTGTCGGCAACCAAATCGAAACCGTTCGTGGTGTCGGTTACCGTTTCGCAAGCCGCTCTTAATCCAAGAGCGCTTTTATTCCTTCCATTCATAAAACTTATCGACTTCGAAATGGCAGGCGGGATCGGGGGAGGTAGCTCCCTTTCCGATCCGTGCAGGCAGGTTTGTTGGTGGGTGGTGGGCTCGTAGGTTCCACGAAAGTGGGAGAGCCGAAGTGGAGCTGCTCGAAGCAGCTGACAACCTATAGAGCAAGCGAAGGGCCATCGCGATCAGGGCCACAAAGTCACCGCAAATTCCTCGTACTCAAATCTGTTCGATCTGGCCGTTTTGAGCCCCGGGGCTTTCTCGAACGTTGGGGAAAGTTGGGACGGTCAATTCAGGGCCGTTTCCCGGTTAAACACTGTTAGTTCCTTAGACACTCACCGAATCCCGAGGACTTTCAATGCGTTGCGCAATTGTCCGAGACTGTGGACGTTCGTTTTCGGGGCCACGCCGTAACTTGGAAGTCAGTCAGGCTCCAAGTGCCGAAGCTTGTTTCTCCCGAAAACCTCCGTCGTTTCAGCTGCTTAAAGTGGTGGCAGAAAATCGGGGTGGGGCCTTCTTCTTGCGATAGAGACAGGCATGTTAAGACTGATCGCTACAGTTTCACTTTTAGTATTCTCAGGCCTCGCCCTCCAAGCTTGCGCAGGACGCCCAAGCCCAGAGACCTCGTGCAACTTCGTTCAAAACAGCGAGTTGCAGCGTGTTTCATGGGGCTCGCAAGTGCCGGTGGTCATGTACATCGACGCAACTGTGCCTACTGAATTTAACGACGATATTAAAGAAGCTGCGGCTATCTGGAATAAGCAGATCGGGCGCGAGGTCATAAAGATCGGCGGCTGGGTTGAGACCAACGGTAAGCCCGCTCAGGACGGCCACAACGTGATCTATTATATGAATCAGTGGGAAAACGAGAAAGACAATGAACAAGCTCGCACGACAGTTTACTGGGCCGGCGATCGCATTTACGAAGCCGATATCCGCTTAAACGCTAAAGATTTCACGTTTTCGTATGGACAAAACCTTGCGAGAACCGATGTTGATATGCAGAGCTTAGTGCTCCATGAAATGGGCCACGTTTTAGGCTTAGCTCACTCGAATGCGAGTGGCAGTGTGATGGCGCGCAGCCTTCCTAACAATACAGAGCGCCGCAAGCTTTCCGAAAACGATCTCAGTTCAGTTAAGTGCGAATACTAAGAGTAATAACTTCCTGACCTGAGATCGTCTGACTCAGGCCATGAAATGTAAGGTAATTTAAGTTGAGACACCTCGACCAAACGCTAGGATCTTAAGAGATCAATGCGGTTGGCCGGAAGCGACCCTGACCCGAGACTCTGACCCGACCCTTTAGGAGACGCGATGACGAATCTAATGAATCTGACAGTAGCGACGGCCGCGAATGAATCCGCATCGACGGCAGCTCTCGATCAAGAGCTTCGTTCGCCATCGTACCGTCAAACTTATCACGAGATTTCAGATCGCCACGTCGTTGAAACAGATGTGATCGAGCAATTGCGCGCGAACCTCGCTCAGCTCGAAGATCTTCATGGTCGTTTGCGATTCGCCATGAGCGAAATCGTCTACCTCACGAAGAAAAACTAAGTTTTAAAGTTTAGACCTTCGGTGTTCGGAAACCTTTTTTCGGAATGATCGCACGTATCGACCCATCGTCTTTAATTTGCGTAATCACATTCTTTGTGTCGGCTGGCTTATCCAATTTAAATTCCTGACGGAACGTCTGATGTGAATTGGTGCTGGCCTTTACGCCTTTATCCTCAAAACTTTGCTCATATGTCCGTGCCGCGCTGAGAGTGACTTTGCCGTCGCGCACGCGCACGGTCACATTGTCTTTCTCATGGGGCGCGACTTTCGCGGTCAATTCGTAAGAGCCCTCATTCTCCGTGAGTGTCGCATCGAACGACTTCGGCTGGTAGAACGGGTCGGTTGAGCGACGAGTTGTTAGATCGTTAAATTTATCTTGGCGGGCGCTCTCTTTGTAGCGCTCTTTCAAGTAGATTTCCTTCTGATTGCCGAGGGCGGCTTTATAGGATTCGCCGTCTTTTTTGTATTTCTCTTTGAACTCGGCCTGCTGATTTTTAAGTTCGCCATCGAGCGTTTTTACGGTGCGTTCGATGCGGTTCTCGTGTTCGCCCCGCAGTTGAGTCTCGCGAGCCGTTTGTTCTTGCTCGAGCTCTTTGAGTTCAGCTTTATTCGCGCGCTCTTGCTCGAGACGAAGATGAGCGTATTTCTCTTTCCGCTGCTGAATGTCTTGAGTGCCTTCCGCTTCAATGCGCTGACTTTCATCAGAGTACATTTTTTGCGTTTTCTCATTTGTGGTGAGGGCACGAGCGCGATTGTTTTCAAGCTTCCGTTGATTTTCATCCGCTTGAGTCTTGAGAGCGATGCGGCCCTTATGCTCTTCGCTGTGGACTTCGTCGACGGTCTTTTTCCGAATCGTGTTGAATTCGTCTTGAGCGCGAGAGCGTTCTTTTGTGAGCTGCGCCTCGTTCTCTCGGTGAAGTTCTGAGAGTCGTTGTTGCGCCTCAGCCTTCGTCGCTTGATAGGTCTGCTTGTTTTGCGTTTTCAGGTCTTCAGCGCGAAGTTTCTGTTGTTGCTCGAGATCGCGGAGCTCCTGATTCGACTCGACAATCGTTTTTTTACGCTCTTCGTTTGTCTTCTGCTGGAGCGTGCGCAACTCGTCGGTCGAGCTTCTCTGCGCACGATCACGCAGGTCTTTTTGAGCGGACAAAAACTCTTTTAACTTTTGCTGTGACTGCGCGATTGTACGCTCTTCGCGGCGACGATTCGCTGAGATCGATTGATCGGCCCGATCTTGGGCCTCGTTAATTTCATCGCCGAGCGTTTCGTTTTGAAGAGATGCGCGTCGCTTGAGAGCGCTGTAGTCCTTCTTCAAGGTCGCGTCTTCTCGCTGAATTTTTGCATTGGCCTGAGAGCGAGCGCTCTCGATGCGCTCATCTGTAGTCTTGCGGATATGGTTTACGGCTGCATCGCCTGAAGAACGAAGGTTCTCTTCTTCGCGTTTTTGGTCCGCGCGAAGTTTGGCAAGTTTTTGTTCGTGTTCTTGCTTCAGTTCATCGAGCTGTCTCGAGTTGTCTCGAGAGGCATTCGATACGCTCATGTCCGACATGCTTTCAGTTTAGCATGAGGCCCTGCGAAAGCCGCTCGTGCGAGGCTCTAGTCGCGGGGATCTGGCCATTTGGCCGAAGTTATTTTTTCCTGGGATTGGGGCAAATTTTTTGAAGAGGATCTTGAGAGATATCCGTTCTTTTTGTGCAGCGCCAATGGTCTTCAAGAACAACGCGCTCGCTAGAACGAATCGGATGGTAGGTCGGGTATTGCTGATCGTCGAGCGTTGAGATCACCGTGCGCTTCTGGCCTGAAGTCGAGTCAATAATCGAAAGCTGGTACGCACGGTATTCCGCGCGCGCCTTCGATGGCGTCACCTGAACGCAAAATGCGAGAATGAAAACAAGAAACCGGAGAAGGCGCATGCCTTCTCATCGGTCGTTAGTGGCGGAGATTCGAGTGGGCTAGAATGGTTTTGTCGACGAGCTGGAAGTAGGCGCGCACGAGAAGTTCGTAATCGTCGCGGCCTAGACTTTCGATGTAGCTCTTCTTTTCGATCATCGTTTTGCGATCGAGAAGTTTTGAAAGAAGTCCCTGGACTCGATCGGCGTTTGAAGCTTCGAGCTCGCCGTCGAATTTCTTTAGAACGTCGCTCACGTTTGAGTGATCGAAAA
>CAJYOV010000619.1 GCA_913776405.1 Pseudobdellovibrionaceae bacterium | reverse complement strand
GGCCGCAGGGCGGCGGCTTTGCGAGCGCGACCATCGTCGGCAACCAGAACGTGCTGCAGAATGTCGGCGCGAGCAAGGTGGTCGACGCCTTTTGAAAACCGTGCGCTGATGAAGGGCCTCTTTTTCTATCGAAGTGACCTTCAACTCTCGGGTTTGCCAGACGAGATTTCGCCGGAGCACGAACGTGGCTGGTGGACTACGTCGCGAGATCCGCTGATTCTCGAAAGAAGTCCGGATTCGAGATACCTACGATTGAATCAACTGCAGTGGCTCGGCCGCTATCGTGGTGTTGTACCGAAAGAAGATCTGCTGACAAAAACTCAGCTTGAAGATTACGTGCGAAACTTCTTTGAGGGCGAGATCACGCCATCAGGTCTCAGACGCCGTGAACTGACGTACGCCGAAGTTGAAATCGTAAACAACGATTTCAACGAAAGAGCCGAGTCGCAATCAGCTGAGTTCGAAGTGCGTGAAATCTCGCGCGGTCATTTTGTTCATGAATCTTGGCCAGACCTTGCCCGCTGGGCGGCCGAGCAAAACTTCGATCAACTTGAAACTTCGAAGAAAGTAAACTCGAAGCGGCCTCCAGCATAGTTTTGTGATTTGTCCCGCGTGCAGGCTTTTGAAGTCGCTTGTGGATTACTCGTCGCCGCCGGCCCAGAGCATGTAACGGTTTACGAAGTTCGGGTCGAAGGTGGTTGGATCAAAGAAGCCGCCGACTTGTTCGAGTAAATCTTCGGCGTCTCCAACAGCTTCACCTTTAAGCGCTTTCTTTAAATTTGCGTAGCCCTCGAGACCGCCGATGTCTTCCGGTGGGCATGCGTTTTCACCACCAATACAGACCGGATAGATCAAGCTTGGGTTGTGGTCCAAAACTTTTGTGATCTCGATTTCGTGATTCCAGTAATCACCGAAGTCGTAGACGTAAGAAAACTTTTTAAGACTGCCGAGAGCTTGTTGAAGCGTGACACCCTCGAGGTCTTTTGCGCCAGTGTCTTCTGAGTATTCGGGCGCCATGTAGGCGGTGTCACCGAAACGGTACTCGAAGACGTGCTTTGCCTGCCAACCCATAACCATCTGAATGAGAATATGAAGCTCGTTCAGATGAATCACTTCGTGAGCGAGAAACCGTCTCCACACGCGTGGCGCGGAGCCTACGAGAGAGACGGTGAATTCGTAAACTTTTGGGAGCGAATCTGAAGCTTCAGTCATGCGATCCGTTTTACGACGGAATCGAGATTGAATCTACCGGAACTCGCGGATGAACTTTTCGCGAGGGCGACGCACTTTCACTTGGCCTTGCAGCCAGTCGCCCGTTTCAGCGCGGTAACCGAGTGGCAGCATCACGGCACTCCGCAACCCAAGAGCACGCAGACCGAGAATTTCATCGACTTTGTCTGGCTCGAAACCTTCGAGTGGCGTGCAGTCCACTTTGTCTTCTGCCGCTTGTACCATCGCGATACCGAATGCGATGTAGGCTTGGCGAGCCGCGTGTTCAAAATTAACGGCCGGATCGCGTTGTGGGTAAAGACCCAACAACATCTGACGGTAGTTCTCGAAGCCTTCGTTTTTGTACCCGCGCGTTTCGTTCACGAGGTCGAACATCGAATTGATGCGTTCAGGTGTGTAGTGGTCCCAGGCTGCGAAGACAAGTAAATGGGAGCAATCGCTTACGACTGATTGATTCCAAGACACTTCACGGATTCGATTTTTGAGATCTTGGTTCGTCACGACCATGACCTCGAACTGTTGAAGGCCACTCGACGTCGGCGCAAGTCTTGCGGCTTCAAGAATGCGGTCCACCTTCTCTTGTGGCACCTTTTCTTGATTCATTTTTTTCGTAGCGTATCTCCATTGAAGCACATCGAGAGTCGACATAGATAATCTCCTGAACTTAGTGAATCACGTTTCGACGGTGGTCGTGATGTGAATCTGACTTTCTAAAAGGCGATGGATCGGACATTTGTTTACGATCGTTGTCAAACTCGCGCGATCAGCCTCTGAAAGATCACCGTTAAATTTCAGTTTGCGAGAAATTTCAGTTTCCGCACCCTCTTTCACGATCGTGACCTCTGCGTCGACTGTCGTGAGCGGCATGTTCTTGCGGCGCGCGTAAAGCTGGGCAGTTAGAATCGTGCAAGCTGCGAGTGACGCCTCGAGAATCTCGTGCGGATTTAAACCCTCATCGCCCACGCCATTTGAAGCCGAAAGACCTGAGAGAATTTTATGTGTTTGATCAGTGAGTTCAACGACGAGAGCTTGTGTTTGCGATCCCTGGATCATGTGCAGTCCGTTCTAAGTAAGGGCCAGTAACTCGTGGTGTGGGCCGGTTAATGTCTGTAAATTATCGCCCGATGATTATAATTGATAATATTCATTTATAATTATAACGATAGGTCTAAATTATCATGTTCCGGAGTGGAGTCCATGACGCTCGAACAAATCGAAGTGATTCTCGCCATCGTCGACTCTGGCAGCTTTCGCGCCGCCGCTGAAAAACTCAACCGATCGCAACCCGCGTTAAGCGCAGCCGTAAAAAACCTCGAAGAAGAATTCGATCTTCAGATATTCGATCGAAGTGAATACCGCCCCAAACTGACTGAAGCCGGCCAGGCGTTTTCATCAGTCGCCCGATCCCTGATGAGCGCTTCTCGCTATACGATGCGAGTTGCCCGCGAACTCGGCACCCAGAAAGCGGAAACTCGCTTGCGTGTTTCGACCGACCCACTCGTTTCGGCTGAGGTTCTTGAAGTCTTAGCTCACGAGTGCTCGCGACCAACTTACCCAGTGACTCTTATTATTGAAAAATCAATCCTCGACAGCAGTGTTGAAAAACTTGTGGGTGGATCGATCGACTTAGCTATTGCGCCTCATGTGAAAGAGGACGATCGAATCGAAACGATTTCTCTCGAAACTGTGTCTCTCGTAGGCGCCATTTCGCGCAAACTGCTCCAGGAGAAGCGTAAAGCGACAAAAGAGTTTCTAAATTCGACGGCGCAGATTTTCGCTTACGATATGAATCAGAACGAAGACGAGAGCCACTTGCCCGGCGCATCTCAAGGCTCAACCCACCAACGCATTTTTGTTCCAGACCACGCTACGAAATTAAAGTTGATTCAAAACGGGCTTGGATGGGGCCGTATCTCAAAAAAAGAACTGAAAGAATCCGAAGATCTCGTTCTCATCGAGTCGACAGTCCTCTCTCATTTGTCGCTGAATATCTGCTTGATGCGGCCACGCTACCGTCCACTTGGTCCGCTCGCGCGCTCAATCTGGTCCGTGTTCGAGAAACGGCAGGCAAAGAAGTCGTGAATTATTTGGCGTTATCGCGTGGGTCCCAGCCGGTCTTCGCGCGCCAGATGTAGAGCTGTTCAACCTTCTGCCGCGCCCACGGCGTCTTACGCAAGAACGTGAGACTCGACTTGATACTCGGGTTTTCGATGAAGCACTTGATGCGAATCTTTTGGCCTAAGCGTTCCCACCCATAGACCTCGACAAGCTTAGTCACGATCATCTCAAGCGTGACCCCTTCAAGCGGATTCACGATTTCAATCCAAATAGATCGCCGACGGCTCGCTTCAAATTTTCTTCGCCGATGTTGCCCATCACGAGCGCGGGCTGTTCACCTTTCGAGAAAAACACGGTCGTCGGCACACTTCTGACACCGAAGAGCGCCGGCACTTCAGGATGCTGATCGATATCGATTTTAAAAACCTTAAGCTTCGCTTCATGCGCAGCCGCAACCGTCTCAAGAGCGGGTGCGAAGGCGTGACAAGGCCCACACCACGTCGCAAAAAAGTTCAGAATGATCGGTGTTTCGCCTTTGAACTCGAACTCTTTTTCAGTCGTATAATCAAAGATCTCTGATTTAAACTTTTCCGGCGTGATGATTTCTAAGCTCATGCGTAAAATCATGCGCAGGACTTGCTGCGAAAGTCACCCGTTTCGAGGAGCCAGCGCCACTATGTCGACGAATCTGAAGATCCGCCCTGCTGTTGCGTCCGATGCCGCTACCCTTCTTGGTTTCATTCGTGAGCTTGCCGAGTTCGAGAAACTCGCGCATGAGGTTCACGCAACAGAAGCCGATCTTCGCCGAACATTGTTTGAAGAAAACAATGGGACCGAGGCACTCATCGCAGAAGTCGATGGCAAGGCACTTGGTTCTGCCATCTTTTTCAAAAGCTATTCGACGTTTCTTGCGAAACCCGGAATTTATCTTGAAGACCTCTACGTTTCGCCTTCGGCCCGAAGCGCTGGCGTCGGTGGCGCCCTGCTCAAGCACTTAGCGAAAATGTGTCTTGAGCGAAACTATGGGCGGCTCGAGTGGTCGGTGCTCGATTGGAATGAACGGGCGATTAAGTTTTATCGCTCAGTGGGCGCTGTGGGTCTTGATGAGTGGACAGTTCAGCGAATGGACGAAGCCGCTTTGAGAAAATTCGCGGGATCAACATAAAGATCGCAAGGCAAACGAGCGTACCGATCACAACTCCGCAGGCGCCGTGGACCGACGCCATTGAAGGCTTGAGCAGCTGGCCCGGCTGCGCCATCAAAAAGAAAATCATGATCATATCGAGCGAGAGTCGCGACGTGCGCTCGTAGCGACTCAGATAAGCGCCCACACTCACCGCAGGCCAAACTGCTAGCAAGATCAAAAACGGCGACGTGAAGTGAGGCAGAATCCAAAACCGGTATGTCAAACCTACCGCACTGCCGACGATTGAACCGACCAAAATCTGCCGCGCAAGCCGATCAGCGCCGGCGTGATTTGAGAGAAATGAAACGAAGACCGACGACGCCAAGACAACAAGCGGTGCACCTGCCCAAGCCGTTTCTAACCAAATGAATGAGGCGACCGTCATCACGATAAACGCGCGAAGAGCCGCGATCCAAGGCGGAACAAAAACAGGTGGCGGTGTCTTGAACTTTCCATCGCTCGCCGTTTGAAGAGAGAGAAATAAAACGAACGCGAGAGCCACGACGATTCCGATGATATTCGCGGCGATCCGATCGAACGCCGTTTGATAAGCCGTCGCTGGTGACAGAATCATCGGCACAAGCACAACCGCCGCGGTGAAACCCGCCACCGTAAATCCGTACCGCAGTGAAGTCTTCAGTCTCGCACCAAAGTAGGTACAGAGGGCGACCCAAACCGTGAGAGCTAAAAGCATGAGACCGAGATGACCTTTTAGCTGCCAGAAAAGCTCAGCGCCCAAAAGAATGCCGACGATCGTTCCGCAAATTCGACCAACAGTCTTCTCAATCAAGAGATTGCGAGAAGGCTGCGCGACTAAGAAAACAGTCATCGCCGCCCACCAACAATTCGATAAACCTAAATAAGTTGCTATCAGCCATGCAATGGCTGAACCCAACACGGTCGTGTAGGTGAAAATCATCGGGCGCTAGTATACAGCAGGTTCCATTTTTAGCTCGATTCCGAACTTAACTTTAACGTCATCAACCACCTTCTGAGCCAATGCCAGTAAGGGTTTCGCGTTCGGCGAGGCGTAATTGACGAAAACGAGCGCATGCTTTTCTGACACGCCGACATCGCCTTCGCGGTAGCCTTTCCACCCCGATTGCTCGATTAACCAGGCTGCCGAAACCTTAAAGAGGTTCCCATGAGGAAAAACCGGAACGTTTTCGCGCATTTGCTTTAAACGCAAAACATCCTCTTCAGCCACGATCGGGTTGTGGAAGAAGCTGCCGACGTTTGGAAACTGTGAGGGATCCGGCAGTTTTGAACGCCGAGTCTGCTTCACGCGCTCGGCAATCTCAGTCGGCGTTTCTGCTGTGCCGTGATCTTTCACCGGGCTTGTTGAAGACAATTTAAACGTTACCGACACAATGAGCTCGTTTTTGTGCTCAGGCTTTTTAAAAACACTAGAGCGATAAGCGAACTCACATGCCGAGCCTGGGTAACTGTGAAACTCGCCGGTCATTAGGTCCAAGACTTCGACGGTCTCGATTGTGTCACCCACCTCTTGGCCGTAAGCGCCGATGTTCTGAACC
>CAJYOV010000618.1 GCA_913776405.1 Pseudobdellovibrionaceae bacterium | reverse complement strand
GTGATACCTACCTCGATGTTGCCGCCATCCAACGTGTATTTGGCGGCGTTATTAATGAGGTTTACCGCGCATTGCGTAACGCGGAAATCATCTGCGAACACGGTTACTGGCGTGTCGGGAAATTTCGTTCGCACGTTATGTTTTTTTGCCTCGATATTCGGTGCAGCCATACTTATGGCAGTCTTAAGCGCTTCCCGAAGATCAAAGAAGGATCTCTGTAGCTCAATTTTTCCCTGGGTGATGCGCGATACGTCCAACAAGTCGTCGACCAACCGGACCAAGTGAGTGATTTGGTCTTCCATCAGCCCAGTCACTTTTTCCGTTTGCGGTCCCTCAGGTCGGCGAGCTAGGAGTTTCAAACCAGCTTTAAGGGCAGCAAGAGGATTACGCAGTTCGTGCGCCAGCACAGCGAGAAACTCATCTTTGCGGCGATCGGCGAGTTGGAGTGAATTTGCTTGGGATTGTAAAACATCCCGTTGCTCGGCAATGGTCTGCCGCTGGCGATAAATTTCAAAAAAAACGTCCGTTTTACTTCGAAGAATATCTGCTTCGATCGGCTTCTGTATGAAGTCGACGGCACCGGCTTCGTAGCCTTGGAATCGTCTGGTTTCGCTGTGCGCGCCTGCAGTCACGAATATAATCGGTATTCGCCGCGTCCGTTCGTTGCCACGCATGAGCTCCGCCAGCTCAAAGCCGTTGAGGCCCGGCATTTGCACATCAAGCAACGCAAGAGCAACATCATGCTCGAGCAAGAGCTCCAGCGCCTCGTCACCGGACCTCGCCTTTAAAAGAACAAGATCGTCGCGTCTTAGCAAAGCTTCGAGGGAAAGCAAATTCTCCGGCAGATCGTCAACGAGCAGGAATTTGACAGGTGAACTCATGCTGCGATACTCGGCAAGTATGATGCGATTTGATCGAGAGGGAGGACGAGAGCATCAGGACAGGCATTTCTTGCAGCTTCGGGCATGGCAGCCGCGTAAGCACCATTTGGTTCCTGAACAATGGTCATTCCACCAGCTTTTGCAACCGCAGAAAGTCCTTTCGCCCCATCATGATTGGCTCCAGTCAATATCACTCCAATAAGTTGGTCTCCCCAAACTTCGGCGGCGCTTTCGAATGAAACGTCAATCGAAGGTCGGGAGAAAAGCACTTCGTCATCGCTTGAGAGTGCGATCGTAGACTTATCTTCTATCAGCATATGGTAATTTGGCGGAGCGAAATAAATCACGCCTGATTTGATGGGCTCCTTGTCCTCCGGTTCTATAGTTTGAAGCTGGCATTTCGCTGAAAAAATCTCCGATAAAACGCTGCGTTTGCCCGGCGGGACGTGTACAATGACAAAAACAGGCATATCGAGGTCACGGCCAAGAGCCGGTAGTATCAAAGACAACGCCTCTAGAGCACCCGCCGACGCACCAATGATGATAGCTTTGTAAGTTTTGGCTCTCAAACGTCTGCCCTCTGATAAATTTTCTCCTCTCGGACGAACTCACGGAACCCCTCTTCGTGCCGAGAAAACCTAAGCGTTTCTTTGGCGCCAAGACCTAGAAAACCGTTCCGCGGGAGTGCCTCTCTGAATAGCCCTATCGCCCTATCTTGAAGATCCTTGTTGAAATAGATCATGACGTTTCGGCAAGAGACAAACTGCATCTCGCTGAAGACCTGGTCGGTAACGAGACTATGGTCTGAGAAGACAACATTGCGCCGAAGACTTTTGTCGAGGACACAGCGGTTGTAGGCGGTATGGTAATAATCAGAGAGTGAGCTCTTACCACCAGATTGGCGATGATTTTCAGTAAACAACCGAACCCTTTCCAACTCGTAGATCCCAGATTCGGCCTGAGCGAGCGCTTCCGGATTGATGTCGGTCGCGTAGAAGATTGTTCGGTCCTCAAGTCCCTCCTCGCGAAACAGTATGACGAAAGAATAGAGTTCCTCACCCGTGCTGCAGCCTGCAATCCACACTTTTAGTGAGGGATAGGTTAGCAAGTGAGGGACAACCTTTTCTCGGATCGCCTGAAAGTAAGTCGGATCACGAAACATTTCGCTGACTTGAACGGTAAGGTACCGAAGCATTTTGGGTAGCATATCCGCGTCGTGCAGAACGCGCTCCTGCATTGCGGTTATGGTCTCAAAGCCTAGCTGCTCGCGCGCTTGACGAAGGCGTCGTTTAATCGATGACGTCGTGTAGGCTCGAAAGTCATAGTGATAACGATGGTAGAGCGCCTCAAGCAGAAGTCGAATTTCGATATCTTCCACCTTTTCGTAGGTTTCAATCATTTCGGCATCCAAACCCGAACCAGTGACAAGAGTTTTTCAACGTCAAGCGGTTTTGCCATGTAATCGTTGGCACCTGCTTCGATGCATCGCTTTTGGTCGTCTGGCATAGCCTTGGCCGTAAGCGTGATAATGGGCAGCTTCTTGAATTGAGGATTTGTGCGGATATGACGCGTTGCAGTAAGTCCGTCCATAACTGGCATCATGACATCCATCAGCACGAGATCGATCTTCGCGTCAGGCTTGTCCACAGAGAGCGTCAGTTTTTGCAGAGCCTCCTCACCATTGCGCGCTATTTCCACGAGCGCACCGCGGGGCTCCAGAATATTGGTCAACGCATAGACGTTGCGAACATCGTCCTCAACGACAAGGATGCGTCTTCCCTCAAGGAGAGCGTCACGACTGCGCGCTTTGCGGATCATGTTCTGCTGCTCATCAGGCAAGTCAGAGACGACCTGGTGAAGGAAGAGAGTTACCTCGTCGAGTAGACGCTCAGGCGACTTTGCTCCCTTGATGATGATCGACTTGGAGTAGCGGCGAAGCATTTGCTCTTCGTCTGGGGTCAGTACACGGCCGGTATACACGATAACTGGCGGAAAGGAGTGGTCGCTGTCCTGACTGATGGTCTCCAGAAGTGAAAAACCCGAGGCGTCAGGCAGTGACAGATCGAGCACCATGCAGTCGAATGTTCTGTTTTTGAGTTCGGCGAGGCAGTCTGCGGCCGTGCCAACACCGATCGTGTCTACCTCGGGCGAACCAATAAGCCTCGCAACTGCATCCCGTTGCACCTCGTTGTCTTCAACGATTAGAACCCTGCGTACATTTTGCG
>CAJYOV010000617.1 GCA_913776405.1 Pseudobdellovibrionaceae bacterium | reverse complement strand
ATTTCGTTCCGGTGCCCAAAAGAAAGGCCAATTTTCCTCAAACGCGAGCTTGATTTCTCGCGTTGTTCCATTCATAACAGTGACTCGCTTTTCAGTGCACCGGTAGCTCAGCTGGATAGAGTACGTGACTACGAATCACGTGGTCGGAGGTTCGACTCCTTCCCGGTGCACCATTTTCCTCCTCCTTCATTCTTGAAAATCATTCTTACAACTCACGTATTTTGGCTTAGTTCTGTTTAAGGAACTTCGCGATTCTGTTTTCATTCGTGACGCTCCCTCCAATCATCTGAAGTTCAAACGACGTAAAACTCCATCAGGTTCTCAACCCCTCAAAATGCGGCGCCTCTTAATGCGTCCCATCTCTAATGGAGATATTTATGAAACTAAAAGCCCTCACAGCAGGTCTGTTTTCAGTCTTAGCATTGAACGCGTGCGACGGCTCATCAAACGACATCGCAAAAGAAATCGACGAGCGCGCAACGGAAGCAGCCGTTAAAGGTCAGTGGAAATCACCGTGTCTCGACATGGGTATCGCGTGGGAAGCTGTCGGTCTTTCGAGCCAAGTTGAAACGTATGACTTCTTCGTAGACGGCGCAAAAACCGTAAACCTCTACGGTGCTGATAACTGCACGGCTGCAAAAATCGAATTGAAGTACTCAGGCGACGTGAACGTCGGTGAAGAGAACGCACAAGGTAACAACACGATCGATCTCAACTTCACGAAAGTGACAGCGAAAGTTCTCGATCAACAGACGGCTGACACATTGAACTCGCCGCTGGTTCCAAGCTGCGGTTTTGACGGCTGGGTTGTTGGCGAAGAGCGCGACGTAACAGCTCAGGCCGGCGATTTGAACTGCCCAATCGGCAAAGCAGTTTCGGTCTACGACATCGTGAAAACGGGTGGCAGCTTCATTAAGTTCGGTAAGGCAGAAGGCGACCTCGACAAGTCGACGCCTGAAAAACGCCCGGCAGTTATCGACGACGCGATCGTCTACAAGCGTTAATTTGTCAGCAACCTCTTGGTTGTTTTGAAGTTGTAAAGAGGGGCGGGTCGCTGCGTGACCAGCCCCTTTCTTTTTGGATATACGTAACTGCATGAAGCTTCTTTACGTAAAAGTGCTCGTTCTGGTCGCAGCTCTCGGCATGATCGTCTACATCATCTCGAATCTTACGCCCGATAAGATTAACTCCGGTCTTGCCGCGATCGGTGCGGCGCCAGGCACCGCAGATGCGCCCGGTTTGCAGCCTTGGACTCGTAATGTCAGTAAAGGCGAAGAACGCTTCAATCTCTGTCGCACTCGCGTCCAGGCGATGGAATGGGCTGACGGGAAGAAAATCGAAGAGAAAAAACAGGGTTTGAAACTGACCTGGGAAGCTCACTCGCCCGAGGCCCGAGAACTCCCTTACCTTGGCGTCGAAAAGTGGTTCAGCCGCCACTGTCAGATCGTCGTGACGAAGGTGACGCCTGTAGCGGGCTCGCCTGAATTTAAGGGGTTTTTGACCCTGGTCTTCGTTGACGGCCAAAAAACCCAAATTCTTCGTGCAGCAGACGGGGTCTATGACTTCGATGGCCAGACCTTCAAAAGCCCCGACCTTGACGACGCCCTCACGGAACTCTCGCAAATCGCCCAGTTTCACTGAGTGTTTGTTGACAGCAAACGCCCAGTTCTCGTAATTTGGCTCTTCCGCTTAATGTAGCTCGTGTTCGGGAGTAGCTCAGCGGTAGAGCAGGCGGCTGTTAACCGCCTGGTCGGGGGTTCGATTCCCTCCTCCCGAGCCATTTTCTTCTTCGCCTTCTTCAGGCTCCTCTCTCTCTCTCTCTCTCTCTCTCTCTCTCTCTTGATAATCGAACAGACGCGCAGGTGCGGTGATTTGGAACTTTCGATTCTTAAAGTTTGGAATTCGTATCTTGTTCTTTCGGCCGTTTACATCGGCATCGTGGCTCTTCGAGGCCTTCTTCCTCGGTATCGCGGTAAAAGCTTGTTTACGAGTGAGCAGCTTCTTGGGGCGGCGGTTGCGCAGGGTCTGCTGGCGTTCTTTCGCGGGTTCGCGATTATCGTTTACTCGACGCAAGATCCGAGTGAAGCGAGTAAGGGCTTCGCTGTCGTGACCTGCCTCTACTACGGCTTCGCGTTCATAATGGGTACAACGCCGAACCTAATGGCTGACTCGAGCGCGCGTTACCAAATCGATGAGCACGGCGCGATCATTGACAGCCCGAACCCCTTTTATCGGCGTCGATTGGACTTTATTCTGACGGCTCCGGTTTTTTTATTCACCTGGCTCTCGCTCGAGAATGCGCCCGTCTTGCCCAATCAGTTTAACTTTTTAACGCTCGTGTTGGTTCCCAATCTCTTGTTGCTCGTTGGCGGCTTCGCTTGTCGCGCGTTTTTCCGGAGTCCGCGTGCATTGACTTCGTGTCTTTATGTCGGGTTCCCTGTTGCGATGGCGCTTATCGAACGCCTTGTGAATTAGGCTGATGCGCACTCTGAGAATGCAACTTGCGCCTAGCCGACGCTGCCAGATAGCCTCGAGGCTGGTCGATGGCGCTAACGCTCGTTAAAGAGGGTTTTAAAAATGAATCCGTGGCACGACATCAAAGTCGAATCTGAAAATCTGCTGCCGGCCGTAATTGAAATTCCATCGGGTGCTAAAGAGAAGTTTGAGCTCGATAAGGAATCAGGGCTCATCATCGTTGACCGAGTTTTATACGGTTCCGTTCACTATCCTGCGAACTATGGGTTCATTCCACAAACTTACTGCGATGACGGTGACCCGCTAGATATTCTGGTGTTGGGGCAAGCGAAGGTTTTCCCGCTTTGTATTATGCGTGCGATCCCGATTGGTTACATGCGCATGCTCGATCAAGGTAAACTCGACGACAAGATCATCGCCGTACACGCGGATGATCCTGCCTACAATCACTACGCCGATATTCAGGAATTACCTCCCCATCTCTCGAAAGAGGTAAAGAACTTCTTTGAGATCTATAAACAGCTCGAAGACAAGGTTGTCGAAGTTCGAGAGTTTAAGAGCAAGTCAGAAGCTCTGACGGTTATTCGCCAAGCCTTCGCAGATTACAAAAAACTTCGCTCCAAAGATTAAGCGAGCTGGTCATCTGCGACTGCATAGTGCGGGTCTTCAATCACGTTGACCTCGATCATCGATCCGGCGTTAGCGAGAAGCTTTCGGCAGTCTGTACTGAGGTGTCGAAGACGCACACGTTTTCCGAGTTTCGCGTATCGTTCGGTTGTTTTCTGAACCGCTTCAATGCCGCTGTGATCGGCGATTCGTGATTCTTTGAAGTCGATAATCACTTCGTTTGGATCTGTTTGCGGCTCAAACTTATCTTGGAAATTCGCGGTCGACGCGAAGAATAAGGGTCCGAATATTTCGTAATGTTTCACGCCAGCTTCGTCGATGTAGCTGCGAGCGCGAATGCGAACTGCACTCTGCCATGCGAAGACTAGAGCCGCGACAATAACGCCGGCTATCACGGCAATCGCTAGATCGAAGACAACAGTCAAAACCGTCACGAGTACGATGACGATTGCATCCGACTTCGGAATGCGGTGGAGGATCCGGAAGCTCGTCCATTCAAAAGTGCCAATCGAGACCATAAACATGAGACCGACAAGCGCTGCGACAGGTACTTTCTCGATCAAGCTTGATAAAAAGACGATGAACGTTAGCAGCGACAAT
>CAJYOV010000616.1 GCA_913776405.1 Pseudobdellovibrionaceae bacterium | reverse complement strand
ATATGAAACGCGAGTCGTCGGTTCGGTAGCGAGAATTTTTACGCCAGCTTTAACGAGCATCGACTCGTCTGCAAGAATGGCTTTTGTTGTCGGCGCCGCAAAGCCCGTGTTTGAAACGAGGCAGAGTGCTGCTACTGCCAATGCTGATTTCGAAGTCCCTGAAATCTGTCCCCAAGTTGTCATGAAATGTCCCCCCGCACGAAAGGCTCGCGAACTATCGGACCAAGGTCACGCTCGAAAGTGGTGCTTAGACAATTCCGGACTATAATCCTGCAAATTTCACCCGTTCTTAACAGGATCGCCACCTATGGGCTGCCGTTTCCTTCCAATATAAATCGGCGCGTCATCAGACGCTGGGAGGATCAAATGCAAGGCAAGAACAAAACTCAATCGACAACACCGAAATCTGGCGACGGCACACAGGACGTCGAGAAGAAAAAAACGGACGCCAACTGGTTCGGTGCGAGCCAAGAACCACAAGAAGAGTTTATCGAGAACGGCCCGCGGGTCGAGGGCGCGGCCTCAACGAAAATGTCGGGTTCGGACGAGGGCGTTCCGACGTTCTCAGGCACGAAGCAACCAGGCACACCTGAACGCGCGACTGACGAAGATCGCCGAAACACACGCGGCGACGGCTTCGATCGCGACAAGCAAACAACGAAGCGACCAACCGACATCGACAACCGTCACTAAGCTGGACGTTGAGAAATGAAAAACGCGGGCCCTTTCGGTGCCCGCGTTTTTTTTTGATCGTCACCCGCTAGAGCGAAATCAGATTTTGAGATCTTCTCGCTTCGAGATGATCTTCGAGATATGGCCCCATTTGAGCGCTTGTTCTGGGCTCATCCAGTTGTCGCGATCGAGCGCCTTGCGGACTTCTTCAACCGTGCGGCCGCACTCTTTTTGATAGAGCTCGATAATGCGGTTCTTCGTGTCGATCAAATCGCGCGCATGGATTTCGATATCCGAAACCGAGCCGCCCATTCCTGAAATCGATGGTTGGTGAACGAGGAACTTCGCGTTAGGAAGTGCAAAGCGGTGCTCTGGTTTCGCGCACAGAGAAATGATCGAACCCATCGAAGCCGCAAGGCCTGTAACGACCGTTACAACTGGGGGCTTAATGAAGCGAGCCACGTCGAAGATCGAGAAGCCTGAGTGAACTTCGCCGCCCGGGCTATTGATGTACATGTAGATCGGAGATTTATCGTCGTGGCGCTCGAGAGCGAGAAGCTTCGAGTTTACCGCGTGTGAAAGGCGTGGATCAACTCCAGCAGAAATCAAAATAACGCGAGCCTCGAAGAGCTCTTTTTCGATTTGTGGGCCAGCTGCTTTTTCCGTGCGCTCTGACATCGGCTTTTCTTTTTGAGCGGGTTCGTCTTCAGAAAGGAACGCGCCATGTGCGCGCAAAGTATCGATCGGGTTCACGTCAAAAGCCTCCTCAAAGTGCTACGACGTCTATGATGGCAAAATCGAGGGCTCAGCGTCCACCTTGCAGTGCATTGGGTAGTGGCATTTTTGGTCTAGTTCTTCGATTCTTTTGCGAACTCAGGCCATCGCCTTGACGGTCATGTACGGAAGAATGACCAACGCGCCAAAAAAGATCGTGCACGCGAGTACAGCCAGGTAACCCAGAAGCATAACGGCGCCATCTTCTTCAAGGGTGCCAAGCGAGAGAAGCAAAAGGGCAAGAGCCGGGAAGAAGTTCGAGAACGGAATCGGCAGGGGAAGGCTCAAGAGAAATGCGTGAAAACAAAGAAGCAATCCCGTCGTGATTTGCGTCGATCGTTGCTGAAAGTAAGCGCGACCACGAGGTTTAATGACAGTCTCGAAGCGATTCATGAACGCTTCTAACCGAGATGAAATTTGAATGAGAAATTTCTTGTCGATCGGAATACGCGCAAGTCGCTCTGGAAGCCAAGGCGGGCGGTTCACGATCATGAAGTAGGAAATGATCATCATGCAGAGACCGAGCGCCGTCGACACACCAGGGATCGGGATCGGCTGACAAAACGGCAAATTCAAAAAAAGAATAACCAGCGCATGGCCTTTGGGGCCAAAGATTTCGACTACCTCTTTGAGAGAGAGGGATTTTTCGGCGCGCTCTGCGCTGAGGCGAAGGCGATCGAGAGTTTCAGAGAATCGTTCGTCGGATTGTCCGCTCGACCTAGGAAGAGTTGCGTCCATCGGTCGTACAGTACGCTAGAATGGGGTTGCGGGCCCAGTGAGTTTTAGAACAAACTGGAGCGCAATGTCATGGCTTGTGATGCTCCTCATTTCTGCGTCGACGGCAAAAGCCGATTTGGTCCTCTCGCCTCAAAAAGTGCAAGAGTTGACGCTCTCGCAAGGTCTCCAAACGCAGACAGCACTGCTTCAGCAGCAGCGAGCCAATCTAGCTGTGTCACAAGCACTCGGTGTCTTCGATCTCACGTTCATCATTACTCCGGGCTACGAATACAACAAAGCTCAACAACTCTCAGGGCAAGCGAACGTCGTCGATAAAACGTTTACGCTCGGCTCGACGCTCGCGAAACGGTTTTCGACCGGCACGGTTTTGAGTTTAGATTATGTCGACACTCGACAACGATCCGTGCTCGGTCAATTCGCCGCGGCCAACCGCCTGCCAACTGCGAATTTAAATTCCTTGCAGTTGTCTCTCCGTCAGTCGATTTTTGCAAACGCGTTTGGCTCTGCCGATCGTGCTGCGGTCGAAATCGCACGTGAGACTGTGAAGGCTGCCGTCGATACGCGTGACGAGTCGATCGAAGAGACGCTGTTAAATTCGCTCACACTTTTTTGGAATGCTTACGTCGCTGAGCGAAATCATCGACAGTACAAGAGCATTCGCGAACGCTACGAGCAGCTGATTAAAGATGTTCGCAGAAGAAAAGGGTACGCGTTGACTTCGCCGGCAGAGCTTCCGCGTTTGCAGGCTGAGTTGCAGAGCTACGAGGTGCTTGAGCGTTCGTCGTGGGTTTCGTACACGAATGCCGTAAATGCCTTGCTCGTTGCCATTCGAGTGACGACGACAGAGCCCGTGTCTTTGTACGTGCCGCCCGAAATCCCTGAAATACCGCAGTTGGGTCCTGTGGATCCGGAAAAGCTTCGGTCCGTTCGCATCGCGCGAACGACTCTCGCAAACGCCAATCTCAATCTCGAAATGGTCGAGAGCCGTACGCGGCCAACACTTGATATCGTTGCGCGCGCACGCACAACGGGTGTTGACCCGAATCACGAATCTGCGCGGCTTGAGATGGGTGCAGGCACTCATCCAACCTATTTTGTCGGTCTCGAATTTAGCGCGCCCCTCTGGTCAGAAACGTTCCGCGGCCAGCGTGCAGACGCTCGCGTACAGAAAATGATCGCGGAAAATAACGCCGCTCTCGCACTCGACAACACACGCCGAGTTTTGAATGAAGTCGTCCTGACAACTCAAGCCCGCTACGAAATCGTCAAGCTCACGGAAACCACCGTCGAACAACGCGAAAGAGTCGTCACCGAAATCGAACGCGCCTATAAACAAGGCCGCGAAGCCCTCGTCGAAGTCATCCGCGCCTACACCGATCTCACCCAAGCCCGCTTCAACCGCGCCTCCGCCATCGGCGACTACAACCTCGCCCTTGCAAGCTTGTCCGCGGCACGGGATGAACTCGTGCCGTCGAAGCAAGGGCAGTGATGGTCCGGCGTCTGAGTCGACGGCGGTGGATCACTGCGCTGGCTTAGAAGGTACCTCTGCCGAAGGAGCTCGGCACGTGCCGAGTTCGTCCAGATAAATTGAGATCAAATATTTGATTCGTGCTTAAAGGCGCGATTACGTCTTGCGCTACACCCTATGAGCCATCGCGTGATGAGCCCAACAGAGCGTCTGCAAATTTTCAGCGCCGTGTGTTCCGCCATCTGCGAAATGAACGACATGATGTTTCTGAAGCCAGCGCTTCTGCGAGCATCGCTTGCCGTGGCGATCGGTGAAGCTGCATTGATTTCGATCGCGAAGGTGAAGCTTGTGAACTTGCGCTTGCGGAATGCGCCGGTTTCGATTGGACGTCACGCGCATCGCTTCGCTCGCAACTTTTTGATCAATCGAAACTATGTGAATCGTTTCGCATGCAGTTTCGCTCTGTGTCGATGATGATTTGTT
Source organism: Pseudobdellovibrionaceae bacterium (assembly GCA_913776405.1). Classification (GTDB taxonomy): domain Bacteria; phylum Bdellovibrionota; class Bdellovibrionia; order Bdellovibrionales; family JAMPXM01; genus CAJYOV01. The sequence goes on along the minus strand of CAJYOV010000616.1, from coordinate 444 downwards.
TGTTGCTCGGTCCGCTTTGTTCTGGGCTCGTTCCTCTTTCAGAACAGGGTCATGCTTTCGTTTGTAGTCTGACATGAGCATGAAGAGAGCTTCTTCGGAACTCACTGCGCGTTTTTCTTTTTGTGACATGAGGTCCTTAACTTCAGTCAGCAGATTCGACCAGCTCTCGCTCACGGCGAGTTGAAACTGAAGAACATCTTCTGAAACATAAGACATTTTCTCCCAGACGGCAGACCTTGGATTTGCTTGCGCAACCGCCTTCTCGACAATGCGGGAAGATGAGTGTTTCGCAAGGTCGATCCAAAGATGCGCGTTGTTTTCAGTGATCACCGAGGCAATACGGAGAATCGCGTTTTGCGAACCCAGCGCTGTCGTCGTGAATTCGAAAACGGTGTGGCAATAGTAATCGAGACCGCGAACGAGCAGCGGGTCCACCATGTAGGG
>CAJYOV010000615.1 GCA_913776405.1 Pseudobdellovibrionaceae bacterium | reverse complement strand
CCGATCTGACTTAGTGCTCAGCTTCGGCGCGCGATTTCTTTGCGCCCTTTGTAGCTTTGCCTTCAGTTGCTTTTGCAGCGAGCGCTTCTGGAGCGGCTGCTTTTGCATCTGCGAGTTCTTCAGCTGTTGGACCACCGTCAGTTTTTGCAGTTTCTGCAGCCAAAGTTTCAGCAGTGATCACACCAATCTTGTTGAGCTCGAGGATTTTACGGCGAAGCTCTTGGGCTTCAGCTGGGTTGTCTTTCAAGAACTGTTTCGCTTGATCGCGGCCTTGACCCATACGCTGACCGTTGAGCGAGTACCAAGCACCCGACTTTTCAACGAGTTCGTACTTCGTTGCGAGGTCAACCAAGTCACCTTCAAACGAGATGCCTTCACCGTACATCAAGTCGAATTCGACTTTCGCGAACGGAGGAGCCATTTTGTTTTTCACGACTTTGACAGCCGTGCGGTTACCTGTGACGTCTTCACCGTTTTTGATGGCGCCGATACGGCGAACATCGAGACGAACCGAAGCGTAGAACTTAAGGGCGTTACCGCCAGTCGTTGTCTCTGGGTTACCGAACATCACACCGATTTTCATACGAAGCTGGTTGATGAAGATAACGAGAGTCTTCGAGCGCGAGATCGCCGATGTGAGCTTACGAAGAGCTTGCGACATCAAACGAGCTTGGAGACCGACGTGGCTGTCGCCCATGTCGCCTTCGATCTCGGCGCGTGGCACGAGAGCGGCAACTGAGTCGACAACGAGCACGTCGATGGCGCCTGAGCGAACGAGTGTTTCAACGATCTCAAGAGCTTGTTCACCCGTGTCTGGTTGTGAAATCAGCATGTCTTGAGTGTTGACGCCGAGCTTGCGAGCGTAACCAACATCGAGAGCGTGTTCTGCGTCGACGAAGGCAACAACGCCACCTTGCTTTTGAGCTTGCGCGATTGTTGTGAGAGCGAGTGTCGTTTTACCAGATGATTCTGGACCGTAGATTTCTACGATACGACCTTTTGGCAAACCACCGATACCAAGAGCCAAATCGAGGCTCAGCGCACCTGTGCTGATTGCTTCAACATCTTTGTGCATGTTCTCGCCTGAGCCGAGACGCATGATCGAACCTTTACCGAACTGCTTTTCGATCGCCGAAACTGCGAGCTCAAGGGCTTTGCCTTTTTCGCCCGTTGCTACGCCCTTTTCAGCCTTTGCTTCTTTTGGTTCACGATTGAATGCCATTGAACTCTTACTCCCTGTTGTTTCTTTCGAGCTGTTTCGCCGCCGGCGAAACCCGCGATTTCTCGCGGACCCGATGTCGAGCCAGCACCCCGCTGGACCCTACTAATTAGCTGCCAAATCTAAGTTGCGACCAATGTGTGAAGCGCGTACTTGCGCTTTACCGAGAGTCGGACTCATAATTGAAACATCGAACTGACGTTTCTCTCGAGTTTTCATCTCTACACGTTGTTACACACATAGGTGTAAGTTATGTGTAAGTGCCCGTCAACTTGTTTTGTTTCACCTTTCAGAACCTAGACCTCGATTTCGTCAAAGCCTAAGCCATCAAGCTAAAACCTTAAAAACACTCAAGAAGCAGTCGCAACGCGTGATCTGCAGAGGCCTGCTGAATCACCTGACGACTGCCTGTGAAGTGCATCTGAACCGTCTTTTCAAAAGCGGGGCCCGCAACCGCAAAGCACACAGTGCCCACAGGCTTCTCTACAGATCCGCCGCCCGGACCGGCAATGCCGGTCACAGCTACAGTCCACGTCGTCTGAAAACGCGCACGTAACCCTGTCGCCATCGAGCGTGCGACTGGCAACGAAACTGCGCCAAGCGCACGAAGCTGCGAATGCGAAACACCAAGAAGCGACTCTTTGATCGCGTTCGAGTAAGAAACGACCGAGCCCATGTAGACATCAGAGACGCCCGGAAGCGCTGTCACCATGGATGAAAGCAAACCGCCCGTACAACTTTCGGCGAAACTGAGTGTTTCACCTCGCGCGCGCAACTTCGCTACGACTTCTTCAACGAGCTCAGAGCGCATGCACGCCCCCAAGCCAGTTGGTCTTCAACAAAACAATCTGCAAAACAACGTTCGACGCGAGACCTGCAGCGACATCGTCGAGAACAACGCCCAAGCCACCAGTGACCTTCGCATCAATCGTGCGAATGGGAGGTGGCTTCAGAATGTCGAAGAATCGAAAGACGACAAACGCAGCCAGAAACGACTGCCACGTTAGCGGAAGCCACGTAAACGCGATCAGATACCCAATGACTTCGTCGATGACGACTTCACCAGGGTCGTGAGTTTTAAAATTTCGTTCGTAGAGTTCCGCAATGAAGATTGAGAAGAAGAGAAACGCGATCGTCAAAAGCATGTAGACGACAGGCGATGCTTGAGCGAAGGCCCACGCAAGCGGCAGACCTAAAAGTGTGCCCCATGTGCCCGGCATGAACGGAATTTTTCCGAGATAAAGACCGGTTGCTAGAGCTTCGATGATGCGCTTTTTCACGAGCAAAACAGTGCCTCTAACCCCCGGCCGGGTCAAAGGTCCAAATCCACACTGACGCAAAGCCGTAAGTTCAACAAAGTTCAAATAATGCCAAACACTTAAGCGTCTTTGAACATCACTGAGTTCAGCGTCCTGCGTGAAATCAAATCGGCCTGCGAAACCGCGATTTAGGTGAGACCTGGTCTCGCGAAACGAAGTCGCACTCCCTAAACTGACTAAGCCCTCTCAATGATTAAGAAAGATCCCCCGCAAATGACCTTGAACGATATTCTTTCGACAGCGCTTAAAAAGCAGGCAAGCGACGTGCACCTAAAAGCGGGCCTTGTTCCCGTCATTCGTAAACACGGCAAGTTGCGTCCGCTTCAGCAGGGCGTGCCGCAACTTTCGAGTCAGCA
>CAJYOV010000614.1 GCA_913776405.1 Pseudobdellovibrionaceae bacterium | reverse complement strand
CGTTTACTGGTGGGAAGGCAAACCGCACGCGTAGCCCCCGCGCCCCAATCTCAAAACGGAATCCCAAACCCCACTTCGTTCAACACGTAGTTCGTCATAATCTTCAAATCGATTTGAAAATTGGCGTCTTTGTAAAGAGCTGTCGAGAAATGAAGAAACGGCATCGGAATGAGATCGATCGGATTTCCATTCAAGTACGCGACAGATTTCCAAGGGTAGTTATCAAACTCGGAACAACTCTGGGCCGACGACACTTGCATCGCGGCCGGGCGACCGGGGGCGCCGTTGATGCTTTGATAAGTCGTCACCGACGTACACGACATCGGCGTCTCTCGCACGTACAGTCCGAGAGTGTAGCCCCAGCTTGTCGTCGACGAGACTTTGTAAGACTGGCCGATCTGAAACATGCCGGCGAAATTGTCGTAGCAGTCTTTGACTCCGGCGATCATCGCGAGAAGCGCGCCATCTCCCGGCCCTTCATAGGAAAAGCCAAAGCCGGGCGTCACCACCATGCGACCGTCGCTATCGAGTTTGCGAGTCATCTCTCCAGCCACCGACTGTTCGGGCTGAATTCCATGATAAACGATCGACGGAATGATGAGGCTGAAACCCGATTTTTCTTTAACGGACGGCGCCGGGCGCTTTCGTTTGGTCGTTGTCTTGATTGTCTGAACCGTTGAAGGGAACTCCAGTTCCAACGAGTCGGATGCCCCACACTCATCTGACCCTACGACAACGCTTAAAATCACCACACACCAAAAGAAGCGCAACCGGCACCTCCTGTAGGAGATGACTCCGCGGGTGAAGCGACCGGTGCATGCTTTGTAAAACCTTTGGTCCAGTTCCGATACGCCAGGTTTTAACGCGCCCTCGAGCTAGACCTGTCGGCGTCCCCCCACTCTGTGCAACAATGAATTTGAAAAAAGGATCTGTAGGAGGAAGCCTCAAATGCGAATCGACGTTGCGCCACCAGATGCTTGGGGCAAACTCTCGGAGACCTACCGCGCGAATCTTTCTCAAGCGCTTCAAGACCCGAATTTAAATGTCAGCGTATTCACGAGCGTCGCTCACGCAATCACGGAAATCACGCGCGGGCTTGCACAGCTTTACGCACATAAAAAAACGATCGCGATCGTAAGCAGCGTCGACCCCGCGTTCGAGCCGATTGCGGTCGCCTTCTCCCAAGACGAATTCCAAGTAAAGATGATCACGCCGGAGCAAGCGAAAGACTCTAGCATGTGGACCGCACTTGCGGATGAGTTGCTCTTTGTGCTCGCGAGCGAAGATGATCCGATCACCGGCAAAATCACAGACCTCTCAGCACTCAACGAAACGCTAAAGACAAAACGTGTCTTCCGCCTCCTTGTGTCGCATGAAGCTCATAATTGGAAACCTGTCACGCGACCAGAACCCTTCGCCGTGAAAATTCTGAGCCTATCTGAAACGAGGGCGCTCATGATCGCGGGCGAGCGCTGTAAAATTCAGCCGCAAGTTTCACCCGCACTCTCGTGGGCGCCATCGGCCGGAACCCAACTCGAATCCAACTCCAACTCCGCGACACAAATCGCAAGCGAACTTCAAAACCTCCGCGAGCCTCTTTCGGAAACAGACTCGAAAGAAAGAATTCAGAAATTCGAGAGAACTCTCCCTCAAGGATTCGCCGCCTACTTCAAAGACGACGCGAGCCGCCTCTTCGATCGCTCGGTGATCGTGAGCGCAAACTTCGACGGCACTGCAGTCATCGAAGAGCTCAGCACAACGTTGCAAGTACCGCTCACAACCATCGGCAAAGAAGGTCAGCTAGAAACGACGAGCGCGTGCAGATGGGAAAGCCCACGTTTTCAAGACTGGTTGCTAGCGAGAGGTGAAACCGAAACCTCGATTCGGGGCTTGGTCGTGATCGACGAAGCGCTCGTGAACGACGCGCTCAAAACTCACTTGGAAACAGCGGCCGCAAAGATCGACCGCCTTCAAAAGGGAAACTAGAATTCAATCAACGGCTTCGGCGCTGGCTGAAACCAAGCGCCGCCGCATCAACCGCCCAAAACTCGCGCGGTGATTTTGCCACCCGCGAGTTCAAGCTCACGGCGGAAGTTTTCAAGACATGACTGAAGTCCTTCTTCGAGCGAAACGCGTGGTTCCCAACCTGTAGACGCTTTCGCGCGCGAAATATCCGGTTTGCGCATCTTCGGATCGTTCTCAGGGAGCGGAAGTCGGCGAATCTCGGCCGTGTTTCCAGTCAGTTTGTTGATCGTGGTAGCCATTTCAAGAACCGTACGCTCAATCGGGTTGCCGATATTCACAGGGCGCGACTCCGACGACTGCATCAACGCGTATTGACCTGCGACTTGGTCCGAGACGTAGCAGAAGCTGCGAGTCTGCGAACCATCGCCGTAAATCGTAAGCGGTTGACCTTGAAGAGCTTGAATGAAGAAGTTTGGCGTGATGCGACCATCATCCGGACGCATACGAGGGCCGTACGTGTTAAAGATGCGCGCCATCCGAACTTCAACACCGTGCTCGATCTTGTACGAAAGACTTAAAGCTTCACCGAAACGTTTCGCTTCGTCGTAACACGAGCGGTGTCCGACCGTGTTGACGTTACCGAAATAGCTTTCAACCTGCGGGTGAACCTCAGCGTCGCCGTAAACTTCGCTCGAACTTGCGAACAAGATCCGAGCGCCTTGCGCGCGTGCGAGATCAAGAAGGTTGCGATGACCGATCGAGCCAGTCTCAAGAATGAAGACAGGCATCTTCGCGAAATCGACAGGTGATGCGGGAGAGGCGAGATTGTAAATCTCATCGAACTTTTTGCCCGCGAGCGTTTTCGCTAAGCCTGAAGCGTCGCGAATATCGCAATCGACGTAATGAACTCCGTTCTTGCGAGCGGCATCCAAATTCTGCGGACGGCCCGTTACGAGATTGTCGACGACCGTTACGTTGTAGCCCTTCGAGAGAAGGAGGTCTGTGAGATGGCTTCCGATAAAGCCAGCGCCGCCAGCAACCAATGCATTTTTGCTCATCGTGCAGACTCCGGAAGAAGCGAACGCGCGCCAACCGACTGACGACCGATGCAGTAATACTCGAAGCCAGCCTTCGCCATTTTGCTTGGCTCCAAGACGTTACGACCGTCGAAGACGACCGGATTCTTGAGCGCTTTTTTAACAGCTTCAATATCTGGCGTTCTAAACTCATTCCACTCGGTGACGATCGCAAGCGCATCAGCGCCGTTCAGAGCGTCCATCGCCGACGGTGCGAGATCGAATTTCACCGAGCACGCAGCCGTCGCTGTTTCGTGAGCCACTGGATCGTAGGCAACGACTCGCGCGCCCGCTGCTACAAGTTTCTCGATGATATAAAGAGCCGGAGCTTCTCGCACGTCATCGGTACGCGGTTTGAAGGCGAGGCCCCACATCGCGATCGTCTTGCCTTTCAAATCACCGAAGTGATCTCTCATGCGTTCAAAGAGCACGAGCTTCTGACGATCATTTACTTCGTCAGCAGCTTGTACGACATCCATCGGGACACCGGCTTCCCGGCCCGTGTGAACAAGGGCCTTCACATCTTTCGGGAAGCAGCTGCCGCCGAAACCCACGCCTGGGTAGAAGAACGCAGGGTTGATGCGCGAGTCTGAGGTAAAACCTTTACGAACCTGATTGATGTCGGCACCCAAGCGATCCGCGAGAAGGGCGAGTTCGTTGATGAAGCTAATCTTCACCGACAAGAATGCGTTTGCTGCGTACTTCGTCATCTCAGCAGACGCATTATCCATGAACAGAATCGGGTGCCCATTTTTCACGAACGGCTCATAAAGCTCGGCCATGATCGCTTCGGCTTCTTTTGTTTCGCAACCGATCACGACGCGGTCGGGGCGCAAGAAATCTTCGATCGCGGCGCCCTCTTTCAAGAACTCGGGGTTTGAGACGATCTCGATCGGTGCCTTCGCAACTTCAGCAACGCGCGCACGTGCCTTCTTCGCGGTTCCAACAGGGACTGTACTTTTCAACACGACGAACTTCTTCGCAGTCGCATGCTTGCAGATTGCATCAAGCACCGCGAACGTCGGGCCCATGTCTGCGCTGCCATCTGCGGTTTCCGGCGTACCGACGGCGATGAACAAAACATCGCAAGTCGCAACCGCTTGCGCGAGATCAGTTGTGAACTCTAAGCGCGACTTTGCTTGCTCAAGCAGTTCTTCGAGACCCGGTTCGTAGATCGGAATTTGGCCTGCTTTGAGCATTTTGATTTTGTTTTCGTCTCGATCAACGCCGACGACGTGATGACCGACATCAGCGAAACAGACGCCCGCAACGAGCCCAACATAACCAGTTCCAACAACTGCGACTTTCATGCGATTTCAACTCTCCGTTCGATGAATTCCCTTTGAACCGCTGGGGTTCCGGGTGATACATCAGTTTGGAATCTTATGAGCGACAAGGTACCACAAGGCAAATCGCCAGGATATTCAATGGCATCACAAACTGTCACTGCGTCATCATCTGGCGGCGGAAAATCAGAATTCGCAAAAAACGTGGTGAAAACGGCCCTGAAAATCGCTTTCGCCGTTGCTCTGATCGTCTGGTTAGTGAAAAAGGGCGCCTTGGACTTCAAGGCCATGGCCAATCTCGCCACGCCGGGGTTGGTGACCTTCTGCTTGGCGTGCGTTTTTTCTCAGATTTTCATCAATAACTACCGTTGGGTCTGCCTGCTTCGCGGGCAAGGTTTCCAGACCAGCATTCGTAAAACGCTTCCACTTTCATTTATCGGCATGTTCTTCAATTTCGCCATGCCTGGCGGGGTGGGTGGCGATGTCGTGAAAGGGTACTACCTCCTTCAAGAACATCCGCAGCGTCGCATGGCCGCCGCCCTTAGCATCTTCATGGATCGGGTCGTAGGCTTCTTCGTGATGATCGCCACAGCTTTTCTGGCGCTGTTTCTCAACTGGGAAGTCGTTGAACACTCGCCGCAGTTAACCTCGATCGCAATTGGTGTCTCGCTTTTCTTCCTAGCGTTCATCGTCTTCTTCGCGATTTCGTTCTCACGTCGAATCGGTAACCTCTCACTTTTAAATTGGTTTTTCGATAAAGCGCCAGGCGGCTCTAAATTCCGTTCAGTCTTTGAGACTCTCCACTCTTATCGCCATCAACCTCTAGCACTCTTCATTGCGATTCTCATGAGTGGCGTGAACCAGGTTCTCATGGTGGCGTTCGTAGTCGCGATCGGGCAGGCCATGGGCGTCGATATTCCGCTTGCAGCCTATTTTTTCCTCGTGCCGATTGGCACCGTGGTTCAAGCGCTCCCGATTTCGCCAGCCGGCATCGGTGTCGGGCAGGCCGCCTTTTTCTACCTGTTTAACCAATATCTCCACACGCAGAGCCAGCTCGGGCCGACAGCCGTCACGGCGACCCAGCTCGCGAGTTTCACGTGGGGCCTGTTAGGCGCTTTCTTCTACTTGCGCAGAAAAAAGCCGGCCGAACTCGCAACGTGATAGAGTTTTCTTCGACATGCAGGTCAAACAAAAGGTCATCATTTTACGCAAGACTCGCTACGGGGACAACGACCTGATCCTCAACTGTTTGACGCCTGAAGGTTCGCGCATCAGCTTCATCGCGCGCAGTGCCCTGAAGAGTAAAAAGCGATTTGGCGGCGGCGTTCTAGAGCCGACCCATTACATTCAAGCTCTCTACGAAGACCGCAACTCAGGGCGCGGTGAAAACACGCTTTTAACTTTAAAAGAAGCAACGCTGATTCAAGATTTTCCAGGTCTTCGAACCGACTATGCGAGGATCGAAGCCGCGCTCTATTTCGTTTCGCTCGTTGCGAGCGTCGTGAAAGAAGGCGAAGTCGATTCGGCCGAAATTTTTAATTTGTTGGGCAACACTCTGAAAATCGCTGAGACCAGCGCGCATCTCGATCACCTTCGCACGCACTTCGAGGTGAAGCTACTCGCGAACCAAGGTGTCTTGCCGCTCGAAGGCGAGGAGTCCGAGCTACTCTCCATCGGCATCGCCGATCACGAGAGAGCACCTCTCACGCACGAGGACTGGCTGCGCCTCCGCGGTCGCGTGAAGCGTGTTCTGCAGGAGTATCTGCAAATCGCCGCTCAGGAATCGCGTCAGAGCCCGTAGGCCGCTGACAACGTCAGCAGAGCCGTTACCTTGTCGTAGTTGTTGGCGCTCGAATTCGAGTTATTCAAGTTGTAAGCGGTCAAGAAGCCCGCACTCCAAATATCTGAGATCTTGCGACTGAGCCCGGCGCTCAAAGTTAAACTATTGTCGGTTCTTGAGACCGCTGCTTGGGGATACTGAAGTAAGAAGTAACCGAGTTTCAGGTTCAAAGACGTCGACCACTTCCACGGACGAATATAACCCACGCCTAAGTCGACGCGTTGGTAAACCGCATTTTTACCTTCAGCCTGGTTCAACATGATGCCACCTTCCGCGAGCAACATCCGATCTTTGGCGCCATTCAAAAACACTAAGTTCGACGATGTGAACGCAACTCTTAAAGCCGTCGAATCATCGTCGCCGACGCTTGTGCTTAAATTTGATTTATCTCGGCGGATGTTAATCAAAAGGGTTGAGAACCAGCTGTCGTTCACAATTAAGAGATTCGAGATGCCCAAGAGCACAGAGTCGATGATGGCTTTGTTCGTGTTGTATTCGAGACTCATGAATGTCGATTCATAGCCTGGCGTAATCTCGAGGCGATGGCCGCGGCCCCAAAGCAATCCTTTCCGCGTCCACGGCACTTGTGCTGTGACGATCGTTGGATCGAGATTTCGAAGCGAGTCATCGTTCTGAAAGCGCTTATCGAGTGTGTAAAGCGTGACTGCATCGAGTTGCGCGGCGAGTTCCCACGTCTCTTCATAAACGGGGCGGTAACGTGCCGAGCCTGCGAACAACGCTCGCCAGCCTTGAGTGTCTGTCGCCGAACCTGTGTCGCGAAGCGAGTTTGAGATCAAGAGCACGTTCGAGTCGTACATTTCGCCCACGGTGGCACTCAGAGTCCACTTTCGGCTGCGTTCAACCTCGTACTGCTGAGCTCGCATGATTTGCTCGATGTAGGCTTCTGCGCGTTCATCGAGCTTTGGATCTTTTGACGTGTCTAAAACTTGTTGAAAGGAGTCTTGCGCGTTTTTCCAATCCTCACGTTCGTAAAGGATGACGCCTTTGTAGAATCGAGCAGAGGGTGCAAGGGTCGTGTCCTTCGACGCGACGACTTCATCGAAAGTTTTGAGAGCAGCCTCAGTTTCCTTCAATCGGAAATGACTCAAGGCCATGAAATACGATCGTTCGATTTTATTAACGGAGGCGTCGTCTGCTAATCGAAGGGTGACCAGCGCACGATTGAAGTCGCTCGTTTTGTACAGTGCGATCCCGTACTGATAATAAAACACGCGGTTGTCTGGATCGAGAGCCACGGCCTCATCGAACGCCGTTCTCGCACCCATGAAGTCTTCGTCTTGGTAAAGCTTTAGCCCTTGATCAGCGAGCGCACGGGCGCGCGCCTTTTCACGTTCTTTCTCTTGCTCGGACAGCGCAGCTTGTTTCGCTTTCAGCTCTTCGAGTCGCTTTGCTTCAAGCTGTTCGAGACGTGCGCGATCGGATGCTGCTCGAGCGGCTTCTTGTTTTTGGCGCGCGTCCTCAGCGATCTTTTGAGCCTCTAGATCCTGATCAGCAGGGAACTTGCCTGGCTTCGTGTTCGCATTCGCGAGGGCTTGCTGGCTTTGAAGCATGATCATCTGCTCGGCTTTGTAGGCTTTCATCGCTCCACGCGCTTGCTCGCGCGTATCGAAGATCTCAATGCTCTGTTCGCCAGTTGGAAGACGTCTGAGAATAAACGGATTGCGCGTAAGTTCGCCTTTTACGATTTTGGCCGTAACTTTGATGACACCGTCTTTCTCTTTGATCTGTTCTTGAGAAGGGATGAAAAATTCGGCCTGGAGTCGGTCTTCTTTGTTGAAGTTGATCGAGAATCGACCCGTAAACAAAGACGAGTCTGGCGCAGTTTCGTTCAGTTGGATCTGCACTAAACTTCCAGTTGCCGTGTCGCGCATGATGACGATCGCTGTGTCGATGTCGGTGGCACTTTTATTCCAACCTGGATGGCCGTAGTTGATCTTCATCGTGCTGTTGGCGTTGACGTTAATACGCTTCGCTGCTGGAGCTTGAGTTTTTGAGATTGCTGGCGCTTGCGCAGAAGCGATGAGCGGAAGCATAAGGAGCGTAAAAGCAAAGCTGCGCAACACCTGTAAACCTCGTTGATGATAGATCGACGGATTCTAGTTTAGCGCAACGATGTCGAGGGCATAGCGAAACTAAAAGAGACCAGCCTGTGGGCTAGTCTCTTTCTTTGAAGTCTATAAATTCAATTTGGTATTCTCAATATGGTGGGCGCCACGGCGCAATTAACGATCGCCGTACTGAACGTCGATCGTGATGATCGATTTCTTCTGAACGCTGTCGATGACTTGTTGAGGCAGTTTCGGCACAGTCGGCTGTTGTGCGGGCGCACCGGCAGGAGCTGCCCCACCCGAAATCTTCATATCGCTTGCCGGACCACGACCTTCAATCGAACCGCCTGAAAGCTCGTTGTCGGTGGTCATCGAAATTGTAGAAGCAGGGCGCGCAGGTTGCTGCGGCTGTGACGAAGCGCCTTGTACAGGCGTCGCAGCGGTCTCGGACTCAAGTTGCTTAAATTCGATGGTCGGCACGGTCTTCGGCGGCTCTGGCGATTTGCCCATCATGATCACAGTCGTCTGACCGACACCCACCTGAACCGCATTCAAGATCGCGCCGCCTGGACCGATGCGACCGACCTCGACCTTTCCTCGGAATGTGATGATCTCAGAGCGGCCATTCGAAGTGTCGAACGACGTGAGGAAGTCTGTTCCGCGAACTCCCGCGACAGCAGACTTCGTTTTGACTTGGAACGAGTTTGCTTGGCCGTCTTTCGATTTGTCGTTGTACATATTTTCTTCGCGCGTAGCCGCGCGGATTTTGCCTTTAAGAACGTTCAAGAGAACTTTCTTTTTATTCTGGCCCGGATCGTACTGATAGTTCTCAAGAACAATCTTCGAATTCGGAGAGACGTTGAGTTCGTTGCCGTCTTCCATTTTGATTTTGGCGCGCGCTTGATCGGCCGTGATGACACTGTCGCCGGAACAGATTTTCGTGCCCTGCGCAGCGACCGATATTTTCGGGCCCGATTGGACCTTAACATCGCCTTTGGCAACCTCGAAAACTCCGCAAGCGGCCTCAGCGGCGTGAGTGCCAGCGATCACAGTAACGAAAGCCATCAAGCTTTGCGCAAGACGCATCTTCATCCGAAAGTCCCTTCGAATCTGAATCCATTTACGTCGACCGCAGGAGCCGAGCGACAGTAAACTTTTCGGATTTTCGCGTACTTATCTGAAGATCTCTCGAAATGAGACGGGCTTAAGGCGTTTGCTTTGATGAAGGCTGTCCAGCGTTCGCTAATATTGCTTTAGCGACCGCCATGAGAGTTGGTGCCTCGACGTCGGGCTTGGCAAATTTCGAATCTTTCGACAGGTCGCCGCCCGCGAGTAAGATCGTTCGACAGCCAGCTCGGCGTCCGGCTTCAACATCGCTCATGTTATCGCCAACCATCCAACTTTTTGCGAAATCGACTTCGAGTTCGCGAGCTGCTTGAAGGAGCATACCTGCGTTCGGTTTACGCATTTCATGATCCGAATCAGAGGCATGTGGCGAGAAGTAAATGCCCGCGAACTCGATTCCATGCTCGCCGAATCTCTTCAGCATGTGGCGATGAATCTCGTGCATGTTTTCAACCTGAACGATCCCCTTAGCGATTCCGCTTTGATTCGTGACCATGACGAATTGAAAACCCTGATCGCGCAAAAGCTGAAGCGCTTCGAAACAGAAGGGGAGATAAACGATCTTCTCAGGGTCGTTGAGGTAGTGCTGATTCACGATCAGCGTGCCGTCGCGGTCGAAAAATACGGTCTTCTTCATTTTGTCGTTTGGAACTTTCACTTTTTGTTGTGCTGGCGCTGTGGCTTCTTATTTCCGGCAGGCGCGGCCGCTGCGGCAGCCGCTTCTGAACCTTCGTCTCCAAAGGGATGAAACTTTTCGAGCGTTCGCGCCAGCTGATCAATTCCGATATGCGTATATCGTTGTGTCGCCTGCAAGGTGCGGTGGCCCATGAGCTCTTGAAGCGTTCTCAAGTTCGCACCGCTTGAGAGTAGGTGGGTCGCGAAGCTGTGCCGTAGCGCGTGGGGATGCAGCGGTTTCAACAGCCCCGCGCGTGCGCCCTGTGATTTAACGATTTCGTAAGCGGTCCGTGTTGAAAGCGCAGCTTCG
>CAJYOV010000613.1 GCA_913776405.1 Pseudobdellovibrionaceae bacterium | reverse complement strand
TTGCTCTTTCAGAATTAGGCGGTGAGATCGGCGACAACGTATTCGCCGCGCACGTCTTTGGCCGCCGCCATTTCAGGTTGATTCGGATCGAACACAACCTGAACGAGACCGTCCCGGTCGCGAAGATCAACGAAAACAAGGCCGCCATGATCTCGGCGAGTGTCGACCCAACCCATCAGATTGACTACGTGATTGTCGTGGGAAACACGCAGATCGCCGCAGTAGTTGGTCCGTTTTAACTCGCTTACGAATTTCATGAGAAAGGTCCTTTTCGTTCAAGGCTTAAAGAACTTCCAACATAGCGACACCGCTCTAAATTGCCAACTTCGTTTGCGTTTTTCAGGCCTGCGGACCCGAGCACACTCGGTCAGACAACGCAGACCCATTTTGGAACTCTGAGCCACAGCTCTAGCCACCGAAGTCTAGGGTGGAATGGATTGCGAATTTTGCTTCACGACTGCTGACGCGGATGCCCGCGACTCTAGACCCGACACTCCAGGAGGCGTATCTTAACCTCTATGCCAAAGATCAAAGTCGAATCGAAATCGAAACATTCCGCACAAGACACCTTCCAGAAGATCAAGACGCTCCTCGAGAACGATAAAGATCTTCGCAAGATGGATTCCAGCTACGTTTGCAAGTTTGACGAGTCCGCTCTGTCAGGCTCAGCGAAGGGCGGGAAATTCGAAGCCGATATGCAGGTCAAAAATGAAGGCGCAGGCTCTTCGGTAGAAATCGAAGTCAATCTGCCGCTCATGATGACGCCGTTCAAAGGCGTCGTTCAGAGCACACTCCAACAGAAACTCGAGCGCGTTTTAGCTTAAGGTCCTGTGGCCAAAGTCACGAAGAAGGCAAAAACCAAAACATCCGCCGCGCCCGTCGCTCCGAAAAAAGCGACGGCTTCGTCGCGTAAAAAATCAGCCACGAAGAAGGCTTCGACTAAAAAGTCGACAACGACTTCAACAAAAACTTCGGCTGAAAAATCGAAAGTGGCCGTTCAGCCTGAGATCGTCGAAGTTGAGCCACGCCGCCGTGATGTGGAAATTATTGAACCCTCTTCGCGAGGGACTGCAGCCTCTGCCTCTCGGGTGAAGACCGTCGAGCAAGCTGAAGACGAAGATCTCGAATCGGACCCGAACGAACGCTTAGACGAAGAGGCTTACGAAACTGCTAAGCAGATCGACGAAGCTGCACTTGTTGACGAAGACTTCGAGATTCCAAAACCGGTCCCCGCTCAAACCCCTAAAGCCACTGCGAGCACGAAAAACGCCTCTGGCATCGTTCGCGATGTCGAAGTCATCGATTCGGATTCTAAGGGTCTCACGACGACCGTTGATCCGATTCAAACGTACCTCGCTGAAATTCGCCGTTACCCGCTGCTCACTCGCGAACAGGAGCAAGAGTTAGCCGTTCGGTACCGCGAAAGCGGCGACTCGCTTGCAGCGGAACGCCTTGTTACGAGCAACCTTCGCTTTGTCGTTAAAGTTGCAGCCGAATACTCGCGGTTCGGTGCAAAGCTGATCGACCTCGTGCAAGAGGGCAACGTAGGCCTCATGCATGCGGTGAAAGAGTTCAACCCCTACAAGGGTGTTCGTCTCATCACTTATGCTGTGTGGTGGATCCGTGGCTACATTCAAGAGTATCTGATGCGCCAGTACTCTCTCGTTCGGATCGGCACGACTCAGAATCAGCGAAAACTGTTCTATCGACTTCAAAAAGAGCAGGCGAAATTAAATGCAGTCGGGCGTGAGCCTGATTACGCTTTGCTTGCAGGCCGTTTGGGTGTGACCGAAGAAGAAGTCGAGACCATGCAGAAACGCTTGAGCGGTCGCGACGTGAGTCTCAGCGCTCCAGTTGATGACGAAAACCCAGGCCGCAGTCTTCTTGATTACGAATCTTCAAATGAACTGGCTGTAGATACAAACATCGGGAATCTTGAAGAGCTCGAAATTTTGCGTGAGAACCTCGCCGAGATTCGTGATTCGCTTTCCGAGAAAGAACTCTACATTCTCGAAAACCGAATTCTTTCAGACGAGCCTTTAACGCTCCAAGAGATCGGCGATCACTACGGCACGACTCGAGAAGCCGTCCGCCAATTGGAAGCACGACTCATCGGCAAAATTCGTAAAGCCGTTACCGAAGATCTTCATTACGAAGATCACGACGAATAAAAAAACCCGAGGCGTTTCAAGCCTCGGGTTCGATCGCATACGCATTGATACGACGTTGCTTAGGAATGGAAGAGGTGCCTTACATTTCCGGTATGCGATCCTGACTCTTTTTCGTATTCCGTGCTTTCACATTGGTGCTGTGCTTTTCGCGAGAGAACTTCGCTTCGTTCTCATCACCCGCGTACGCACCTTTTA
>CAJYOV010000612.1 GCA_913776405.1 Pseudobdellovibrionaceae bacterium | reverse complement strand
TTTTAAATGCAGTACGCCCTCACAATCCGCGCTCACATTGTCGAGATCAAACGTTCTAATTCGCGCCATAGGGTCGTTTGAGCGGGCGACAGGTCCGTCGGCTCAAACCAGCAGATCTCATCGCTGCGCACTCGCTTTTCCATTTTGGTGTCTGCGCCGCGGCCAATGCGTGCTTCTCTGAAGTCGCCCTGTCTGAATTTGCTTTCAGAATCAGCTCTGAGATCGTCGATCAAGCGGGCATCGAGAAAGCTAGGTAAAGTTATCCAACCCTGTTCAGCCAAGGCGTCAGCGACTTGATCCAGATTGTCTGAGGTCAAATAAGACTGGTTTGAACCGGGTGGATTTTGCATGTGTGGCGCCAGAGTCTATTGTGGCGAAAGGCTCGTCAATTCCGTCTTGCAGTCGAGAGCCAACTGACCTAATTATTTTCCCAACGAGGAATCAGGAGGGGTCATGTTTCGTCGTCACAGTCTGGTTCTCGCGTTCTCAGCCGTATTCTTCACGACCTCTGCATCTTACTCTCAATCGCAAACTCAGCCGCCATCGAGCGATCAGACCCTCATTCAGGCTGTTGATCAGTGGTGGCCATGGCCATCGAATTCGACAAAAGACAAACCGAAGGCTGCGGCCCCTCAAAAGATGCCGGCGCTTCATCTCGACTCGCAATCCATCACTGTTTCGGGAATTTCTGCTGGCGCCTACATGGCGACTCAGCTTCAGATGGCTTATTCGGCGACATTCACCGGCGTAGGCTCTGTCGCGGGCGGCCCATGGAATTGTGCTGACGGTACGGTTTGGCAAGCACAGACGAACTGCATGAACACGACGAGCAACATCAACGTGCAAGACCTCGTCTCGGATCTACGCGCAGCCGAGCGCGCAAAAGACGTCGACACTCTCGACAACTTAAAACGCATTCGCGTTTACCTCTACAACTCTGACACTGACGGCGTTGTTCGCCCACCGATTCGCAAAAAGAACATCGAGTTCTTCGAGCATTTCGTGCCGAAGGCAAACATCAAAGTTGAACAAGATCTTCGGTCTGCGCACGGGTTTCCAACTGTCGATTACGGTGTTGAGTGTGGGCTTGCGCAGTCGCCTTACCTTATGAAATGCAACTACGACACAGCCGGTGAGATCTTGAAACAGATGTATCCGGGCACGACCCTTAAGAAAACAAAGATGGCCGCAGACAGCCTTTACGTCGTCGACCAGTCGGAGTTTTCAGACGACGGCGCGCTGTTAGGTGCGAACGCCTACCTCTATGTGCCAAAAGCTTGTGCTCAAGGTCGCTCGAACTGCCGCCTTCACGTGGCTTTGCACGGCTGCTTACAAGCCGATGAGACTTTAAACGATGTCTTCGCGGTGCACGCCGGCTACAATGAATGGGCCGAGGGCAGCGACATCGTTGTGCTGTACCCGCAGGCGCGCAAAAGTATGATGAATCCAAACGGCTGCTTCGATTGGTTCGGTTACGCAGGTGCTGACTACGCAGTCAAAAGCGGCCGTCAAATGCGCGCGATCAAAGGGATGATCGACCGCTTGGTAAGCCCCTAATTTTCAAGAGCCACCCAAGTTCCGTTACTAGCCGAATTTCGAGCGTTTGTTCCGTTCGTGCCGAGTCGCCAGAGCGTGTCTCTGTAAAATAGGTGTACGAGCCTTGAAGTCTGACTTCTTTCGAGAGGTCGTAAGAGACAACAGGGACCACAGCCCAATCCAGATTCGACCTCTTTGCGCCATTCGCATCGACCAGAGAGCGAATGGTGAACGCGTCGGAGCGCAGGCCGAGCGCCCAAGATGTTTTTAGCGGCTGCTCGAAGTAGACGGTCGCGCCAAGTTCACGACCGGTCGGTAGATTCGCAGGTTTCAGCTCGCGGTAGAGAATCTCGCCGAACCCAAACCAAGACCTTGCATCGCCAGTTTTTGGCGCGAGCACGAAATCCAGCCCCGAAATGCGATTCGATTGGCCCGCTTCATCGATACGACCCACATAATTCAGCCCTGCATCTAGCGTTCTCGTTTCCGAGAGCGAAACGTTCAGACTCGGTCGTACATAGTGAGTCGGCGTGCTTGGTTTTAATCCTGCTCCAGATTCACCGGCGTCGAACGTGTAGCCATTCATGACGCCCGCTCGAATTGAGATCGTCTCAGACGGTGTCCAATTGAGATCAAGACCGGTGTCGACGATCCCGTCGTCGCCGAAGAAACGGCTGACCACTTGGGGCGCCGTCGGTGTCGCCCAAGCGGATCTGCGGGTTTGGTTGTAGAGCCCAATGGGGAGGAAGTACTTACCGACTCGGGCATGGAGAGAGCGGCTAAACGACGCTTGCAAGAAGCCTTCGCGGAGTCCAAAGGTGGGATCCCCTGAGTTGTCGAATCCGCCCACGGTCAACTTTGCTGCAAAGACGGGCAGCGCGGTCTCAAATTTCGTTTCGGCGGAGAGTTCATATGATCGAATGCGGCCGCGATCGCTTTCCGGTTGGCCGTTTTGCAAAGGTGCTGTCGCCAAAACTTCGACCACGCCGCCAACTTTCAGATTTTGTACGGCTGCATTTTCCATCAGCCGCGAAACCTGAGGCTGACTTGGCGAAGCGGCCGATGAAGTTGACTCGTTTAGACGCTCTGGGCTTTGCGCGAAAGCAGGAGTTGCGCCGAACAAAAGAGCAACAAAAAAGACGCCGATTACGGATGAGCGTACGATTGAATGAGCCTCTAAATGAGTCACTGAAGTTGGGCGAACGTGCGAGCTGAATTTCATGTGGAAAGTCTGTCGTTCCTTGAAGCTGGGAGCAAGTGTTTGCTCTCGAAGCGCGGGCGAAAAAACTTCGAGCGAAACTTGAAGCATTGCTTGGAAACACGCAATCAGAATGCTAGGTCATGAGCATCACATGCGGCAGTCATCTCGATCACTCATCACGTCAGTTCTTTTCGGGCTTGTAGCGCTCGGCCTCGTTGGCCTTCTTTCAAGTCGTTTCGGTCTTGTGCCTGCCTTCGGTCCGTTCTTGAACCCGTTCGGCGGTGTTTGGAAAAGGCATGCCTCGTTCATCGAACAGGCTAAAAAATCGCTCGACCTTCCCGGCCTCGAGAAGCCGGTTCAAATCGTTGTCGATCGCGACCAGATCACTCATATTTTCGCGCAATCGGATCGCGACCTTTATTTTGCGCAAGGGTACGTTCTAGCGTCTGAACGCCTCTGGCAAATGGAGTTCCTTGTACGCACGGCAAGCGGTCGCTTGTCTGAAGTCATGGGACCGAAGACGATTGAAATCGACACCTACTTCACGCGCATGGGGCTACCTCAAGCCGGCGAGCAAAGCGCCTCGCTCATGTTAGCCGATGCCGTCACAGGTCCAGCGCTTACAGCCTACGCCGAAGGTGTGAACGCCTACATTGCGACTCTTACGCCAGCGTCTTTTCCACTTGAGTATAAAATTTTGGGCGTAACGCCTGAACCGTGGTCGGCGAAAAACGCAGGCTTCCTTCTTAAGTTCATGGCGTGGAGTCTCAGCGGCTTCAGCCAAGATGTGCCACTTTCTCGAAGCGCACACGTTTTGGGTCGCGCCGCGTTTCAAGAACTTTACCCTCTCGACTTGCCCGTGCCGGAGCCGATTGTTCCGGCTGGCACAAAGTGGGCGACACGCACCGCGATTCCAAAAGCACCAGACGTTGAATTCGAGCCAAGCATTGAATCTCTCGAACCGATGCCGACACCGCACCCGAATAACGGCAGTAACAACTGGGCGGTGACCGGCCGCAAATCGACAACCGGCCTGCCCATTCTTTCGAACGACATTCACTTAGGCTTAAGCCTTCCGGCGTTGTGGTACGAGATGCAACTCGTGTCGCCCACTCAGAACGTGTACGGCATCACACTTCCTGGCGCGCCAGGCGTGATTCTCGGCTTCAACAAGTCGCTTGCTTGGGGTGTTACGAACGGCGGCGACGACGTTCTAGATTGGTACCAACTCCGGTTCCGCGACGAGAAACGAAGTGAATACCTCTTCGACGGCAATTGGCGCCCGGTGATCTCTCGTGATGTGGCACTCAAAGTCCGCGGTGAAAAAGAACCGCGCACGTTGATCCTGCGCGAAACACATTTTGGCCCAATCGTTTACGACAACGAAGAAACTCCGATCAACACGTCGATCCCGAAGAGTCTAGCGATGCGCTGGGCCGCCCTAGGCGAATCGAATGAGCTTAAAAATTTCCTACTGATGAATAAGGCGAAGACGGTCGCTGAATGTCGGCAAGCGCTTGATGGTTACCGAACGCCCGCGCAGAATTTTCTCTGCGTGGATAACACCGGCGAAACCGCGATCTACCACATGGGTCGTTTCCCGCTTCGCTATCGCGGTCAAGGCCGGACGGTTTCAGACGGTTCAACTTCGGCTTCCGATTGGGCCGGCTGGCTCTCCGCCGATGAGAATCCGTTCTCCAAAAATCCCGCTCGCGGTTTTTTAAGTTCGGCGAACCAACCTCCGACGGATCATGATTATCCCTTTTATCTCGGTTGGCCTTACGAGAACTTATCGCGTTCGTCTCGGATCAACGAAATCTTGCGCTCAAAAGCGAAGTTCGCTCCAGAAGACTTTGTGAAAATGCAAGGTGACACGACTTCGATCGCAGCGAAGCTTGAGACCGCGCCGCTTGTGAAAGCGCTCGAAGGCGTAAAACTCGAAGAGAAAGAACAAAAAGCCGTCGACCTCGTGAAAGCTTGGCCCGGCACCTTTGAACCTGATTCGAACGCAGCTCCTATTGCGTACGTCTGGTTCAAACAAGCCGAATTCAATCTTTGGAAACGACTCTTACCAGAGCGAAAGACATTCGCTTATCCACCTTTCGTGAAAACGGTCGAAGTTCTTTCTGATCCGAATTCTAGATGGATCGACGATCCTCGCACTGACAAGAAAGAAACGCTTGCGGACCTAGTTCATCAATCCTTGAAAGAAGCGTTAGACGAAGTCGCTGAAAAAACCGGTAAACGCGATTCAAGCTCGTGGACCTGGGCTAGCTATCGCCCAACCGAAATCCAGCACCTCAGTAAAATTCCGGGCTTGGGCGCAAAGATTGCCGCACCCGGCGTCGAGAACGCGATCTTCGCGAACACGGGCTCTCACGGCCCCGTTTGGAAGGTGGTCGTAGCCGTCGGTGCAAAACCATTGGCTTACGGAATTTATCCAGGCGGTCAATCGGGCGATCCAATGAGTCCGCACTTTCAAGACTTCTTAGACTCTTGGCAAAAGAACGAAATGAAGAAGTTAAACTTCATGCTGAAACCCGATGACTCCTTTGACCGTAAAGAAGCCGTGATTGCGCTAGAACCGCAGCACGCACCTCTCACACAAGGAGCAAAGCGATGAGCAAAGTGGTTCGTTCGTCGCCCATGCTGTTCTGGTTGCTCGTGGGTTTCACGATTCTAACTGGCTTCATCCACTGGGGCCTGATGATCTTTGCGGCCTTCTTGGGTGGCTTCGTGTTCAAGCGAGAAGCGAAGATCAAGCGTCCCGTAATCTCGGCAGCCCTCGCTACAACGCTAGGATGGCTCTTGACCGCTTTTGCGCGTGACATCCTCGAAGGCGGCCGAATTTCATCACGCCTCGCGAGCTTCTTAAGCCTTCCGCACGGCGTGTTTACTTACGTCGTTCTCTGTTTGATTTCTTTTTTGCCGGCACTCTTCGGTGCTTTAAGCGGTGTCGCATTCGCCGTCTGGCTTCGCGAATCCAAAACTCAGTCGAGCCCGGCTTCCGGCAAGTAAGCGAGCGGGTTAACCGGCTGCTTGTTGT
>CAJYOV010000611.1 GCA_913776405.1 Pseudobdellovibrionaceae bacterium | reverse complement strand
AGCGAAACGCTGACCTCCCGAGCGTGATCCGCCGCGACCGTCGAATGTTCGATACGTACCTGCGCTATGCCACGCCATTCGGATAAAGAGGCCGCCGTAGTGTCCCCAATCAGCTGGCCACCAAGGTTGCGAATCGGTCATGAGCTTCTTCAAATCTTTCTTTAAGCCCTTGTAGTCGAGCTTTTTAAACTCCTTCGCGTAATCAAAATCCGGATCCATCGGATTCGACTTCGCCGAGTGTTGATGCAGGATTCTTAAGTTCAGCTGCTTCGGCCACCAACTGCGATTGGTCTGTGAGGATTGCGTAGCGTGTGCAGCGTGAAAAGGGCAGCCTGATGGTTTTTTCTCGGCCGTTTTTTCCATATAAAGAGTCTCCTTGGGGGCTTGTGTCTGTCGAAACATTAGAAAACTCGATCGGTTCGGTCCAATCGATAGATCCGAGCCTTCGATAGAGGAAAACTATCATGCTCATTTGCCGAACGATAACGTGAGACGACAGCCTGCACCGCGCGGCACTGGAGATCGAAATTTATTTGCAGCACGATTCATGTTAAAAAGTTTAACTGAGCGAAATCTTCACAGGCTTCAGTCGTCAGTGCCAAGAGTTCCGCGCTTCAAGCTCGAGGATTTTCGAGCAACGTGAACCCTGTACTCAGGTAGCTGACGCAGCACCTTCTCAGATTCCAGTTCAACTTAATCCGTTTCATTTGAATGGCTTAGGAGGCGCGCCCAAGCCTTCAAGATTAGCCCATGGCGAAATCTATCGTAGCATCAGCAAAATTGATTTCATCTCTGGGGGATTCTTAGAAAAGATAGGTTTCCGAAAACCAAACACTCTCTCTTCTATGACGGAGATACTCAATGTTGAAAGTCCCTAGTAAGTTGGTCGCAGCGTCAGTTGCGGCTCTAGGTTTGATTGCAGGTTCTGCTGCGTTTGCGCAGAAAGAGCAGCCTGCACCGAACGCAGTTAAGAAGTCGATCGCACCGAAATCATCGAAAGAACCGACGGCGAAGGGTCAGTCGACAGCAAGCGAAAGCTTTGCTGATCGTACGACGATGTCGAATCAGTTCTGGTTCCCAGAGCGTCTCGACTTGAGCCCGCTTCGTCAAAATGGCACGGAGTCTGATCCTCTCGGTAAAGACTTCGATTACGCGAAAGAGTTCGCGAAGCTTGATTTGAAAGCTGTGAAAGCAGACATCTCGAAAGTTCTCACTCAGTCGCAAGACTGGTGGCCGGCTGACTACGGTCACTACGGTCCATTCTTCATTCGTATGGCGTGGCATAGCGCCGGTACTTACCGCACGCTTGACGGCCGTGGGGGTGCAGCGAGTGGTCAGCAGCGTTTCGAGCCGCTTAACAGCTGGCCAGATAACGTGAACCTCGACAAAGCTCGTCGTCTTCTTTGGCCAATCAAAGCGAAGTACGGTAACGCACTTTCTTGGGCTGACTTGATGGTTCTTACAGGCAACGTTTCGATGGAATCGATGGGTTTCAAAACGTTTGGTTTCGCTGGCGGCCGTCGCGACGCTTGGGAAGCTGAGCTTGTTTATTGGGGTCCAGAAAAGAAATTCTTGGCGGATGATCGCCGCACGAAGAACGGGTTTAAGAAACCTCTCGCAGCGGTTCAGATGGGTTTGATCTACGTCAACCCAGAAGGTCCTAACGGCAAACCGGATCCACTCGCAGCAGCGAAAGACATCCGTGAAACATTCGGTCGTATGGCGATGAACGACGAAGAGACAGTTGCGTTGATCGCAGGCGGTCACTCGTTCGGTAAAGCGCACGGTGCAAAGAATCCAGCGAAATGTGTTGAAGCAGCGCCAGCAGCCGCAGGTCTTGAAGAGCAAGGCATGGGTTGGAAAAACAAATGCGGAACTGGAATGGGTAAAGACACGATCACGAGCGGTCTTGAAGGCGCTTGGACATCGACTCCGACACAATTCTCGATTCAGTATCTGTCGAACCTCTACGCGTTTGACTGGGTAAAAACGAAGAGCCCAGCAGGTGCAACACAGTGGGTGCCAAAAAACAAAGGCACAGAAAACATGGTTCCAGACGCTCATGATCCAAACAAGCGTCACAAGCCGATCATGTTCACAACGGACCTCGCACTCAAAGAAGACCCTGCGTACAACAAAATCTCGAAGCGCTTCATGGAACACCCAGAAGAATTCGAGCGCGCGTTTGCACTTGCTTGGTTCAAACTCACGCACAGAGATATGGGCCCACGCGCTCGTTACGTCGGTGCAGAAGTGCCGAAAGAAGAGCTTCTCTGGCAAGATCCGATTCCAGCACCAGCAGGCCGTATGGTCTCTGAGTCAGACGTAAAAGGTTTGAAGAAGTCGATTCTCGAATCGGGTCTCACAGTTCCTGAATTGGTTCGCACGGCTTGGGCTGCAGCGGCTTCGTTCCGCGGAACAGATAAGCGTGGTGGTGCAAACGGTGGTCGCCTTCGCTTGGCTCCAGAAAAAGATTGGGCTGTAAACAACCCAGCTGAAGTCTCAAAAGTTATCGCAGCGCTTGAGAAAATCAGAGGCGATTTCAATAAGTCGAAAACTCAGATCTCAATGGCCGACATGATCGTTCTCGGTGGTGTGGCAGGTGTTGAGAAAGCGGCTCGCGATGCTGGCATGGACATCCAAGTTCCATTCACTCCAGGTCGTGGCGACGCAACTCAAGAGCAAACGGACGTAGCATCGTTCGCAGTGCTTGAGCCAAAAGCCGACGGCTTCCGTAACTACATCACGACAGGCACGTACCTCGCGCCACTCGAGATGTTGGTCGATAAAGCAGCCACGTTGAACTTGAGCGTTCC
>CAJYOV010000610.1 GCA_913776405.1 Pseudobdellovibrionaceae bacterium | reverse complement strand
ACGAACCACTTCTGACGAGCTTGACGACAAACATCCTATTTACTCGCGGCTCGCGTGACCCTTGGTCAGAGTTAGCTTTGACCACTGCAGACGGTGCTGGCTTAGGAACTCGATCGTTCGTAAGAGAGATCCCCGAAGCCTACCACTGCGATGACCTCGGTGTTGGTGGCTCGCCTGCCGTACAAGAGGCGAAAGCGTTCATGGAATCGACGATCAAATCTTGGCTTTAAGTCATGCTGGCTTTAGATGTCCCGGGCTTCGATAACCGTTAAGCCCGGTTTTGCGACGATCGCGGTTGCGATCATATGCTGGGCCAGTTGATCTGCGTGAGTCATCACGGCGCGAGAGACTCGTTTCGGCAAAACTGCCGAAGCGACTGTGCCGACAATCACGGCAGCCTTTTCCGTTAGCCTGAATTCCTGCCGTGCTCCCATCAAAAGACCCGGCCGAAAGATCGTGAGTGATGAAAGATTCATGGCTGCGAGGTCACGCTCGGTTTCGCCTTTCACTCGATTGTAAAAGAAGTTCGACTTCGCGTTCGCTCCGGCGGCCGAAACTAAAACGAAAGATTTAGCCACATTTGTTTTGGCAACTTCACCGAAGGCAACAATCGCATCGTGATCGACTTTTCGAAACGCCTCTTGGCTGCCGGCCTTTTTGATTGTTGTCCCGAGGCAGCAAAGATACGCATCACCCTTTAATTCCGTGTGAACAGATCTAAGGTCAGAGAGAGACGAGATTGAAACTTCTCGCAGCTTTCGATGTTCGAGGCCTAAGCGCGAACGACCGACAGCAATCACCGTTTCGATTGAAGAGGTCTCAAGCAATTGGCTCACAACCTCGCGACCGACAAGGCCTGAAGCGCCTGCAACTACGGCGATCATAGTCTGTCCGCCTTTGACCAAAGAACATGATCTGCGAGGATAAGCGCCGTCATCGACTCGAGAACGGGAATAGCGCGCGGCACGATGCAGGGATCGTGGCGACCTTTTTTCGCGACATCGAGAACACTCGAAGTTGGTTTGAAGGCGACACGAAAGACAAGTCGATCGCCCGTCGTGATGCCGCCGCGAATACCGCCGTAGGCAGACGGATCCTTTTGCGAGTGGAATTCAGAACCTTCTTCGAGAGTTGTTCCAAACCCTTCACCGAACTCAACACCTGCAGTGGCGCCAAGTGACATCGCAGCCGCTGCTAGATCCGCTTTGATTTTTCGAAAGACTGGCTGCCCTAAACCTTTCGGCAGACCCTCGACCCAAATCTCAGCGATTCCGCCGTAGCTGAGGCCCTTCGCTTTCGCTTCAACTAAGAGGCGCTCGACAGCAGGCGCTTCTTGTTTCGATGGATAGCGCGAGGCAAACGCATCAGCAGGATACTCCGCTTTACTCTTCCCAAGCGCTGATAGGTCCGCATCCGAGAGTTCAAATTCACCGATCGCGCGCGCGAAGCCGATGATCTTGAGTTTCGGGTTCGTCTTGCGAAGGAGCATCTTCGCGACGGCACCGCCCATCACTCTTGAGACCGTCTCGCGGCCAGAAGATCGACCACCACCACGAGGGTCTGAGTGACCGAACTTGTCTTTCCACATGTCGTCGGCGTGGCCTGCGCGCGGTTTCTTCGCGATCTCTTTGTAATCTTGTGAGCGTGCATCTTCATTTCGAACGAGAATCGCAATCGGAGTGCCGAGTGTCTTACCTTCGTAGACGCCGCTTAAAACTTCCGGTCGATCGCCTTCGGCTCTGGCAGAAACGACTTTAGATTGACCCGGGCGTCTACGCGCAAGTTCGCGCTCGAGAAGTGCTTGATCCCATTTCAAACCCGCCGGCACTCCGTCGATGACGCTACCAAGTGCGACACCGTGGCTTTCACCGAAGGTTGTGAGAACAAATCTTGAACCGAACGAATTTGCACCGCTCATCTTTAGCGCCCCTTATTGCTTTTCCGCTTCCATCCAGAACTGTCTTTGAACGGCGGCCTGCGCATGAAACATGGTTAGGCCCGAAATATATTTAGCGCCGTTCGAGACGGCGTACTCACGGCCTGGTGAATGATCTGCATAATTTAAATCTAAAACAAACCGCGGTCTCCACGACGCAGGCGGCATCTTGAGATCTTGCGTCCGGCCCACAGCCCAGATGACGGCGTGAGGACTCTCGGCCATCGATGTTCGATCAGCCGCTGAACTCTCTCGTAATCCACCCGTTCGCATCGAGTAAAAATGAGCGTCTGGAATGACGGCCTTCACAACCGGCAGAGTGCCGCCACCGCCCCAAACTGCGATCGGAGAGCCAAGCTCTTGCTCGTGGGCCTTGAACACAGTCTCGAACCCATCAAGGTCCGTGTTAGTACCAGCCCAGACCCCGCGCTTTGAATCGAAGATCAACGTGTTAACGCTTTTCATCGTCTCAGCACGCTCGCTGAGGCCAGAACACACCTCGAAAGCGAAGCCTTTTAGCGGCGACGTAATCGCGGCCCAACGTAGCCCAAGCTCTCTGAGAAATCCGAGAACCTCAGCCGTTGCTTCTTCGCGCGGAAGGCGGACCGCATAGGTCATCGAACCTTTGGCGGAAAAGTACGCCTGATGTTCCATCGGTGTTCTCGAGTGAGAGACCGGATCAGATCGGAAGAGCACACGTCTGAACTC
>CAJYOV010000609.1 GCA_913776405.1 Pseudobdellovibrionaceae bacterium | reverse complement strand
CTCGAACTCGAACTCGAACTCGAACTTGCCACTACCACCGCCGTTACTGCCGCAGCCGAAGATTCGGGCAGCTCATCTAAGCGGCTGATGCTCTGCGACACGGACTCGAGGCGAAGCTTAGTGGTTCAGCAACGAGCGAAGCTGCCATGCGGGTTAGGCTGGAAGCCCTAACCCGCTTGGCAGCTTCGCTCGTTGCTGATATCCCTTTCAGACTATGGGTTTAACTACAGAGCTTTCAGATGCAAAAGGGCGCTTGAGCGCACTTTCCGATAAATACGCCGAACTTCGGGGGTATCTTTGACGTTCCGATGAAGGAGAAACGACTGCAGGAGCTTGCGATGCAGTCGGAGAACCCGGATCTCTGGAATCGTCCCGATGAGATGCAGAAGCTGAACAAAGAGCGCGCTCTTCTTGCGAAGACTGTCGACTCTTGGACGGAACTCAAAAATCGCGTTGAAGACGCGAAGGCTCTTCTTGAACTTGCCGTCGAAGCCAATGACGAAGACACGTTCAACGAAACAAAGACTGAAATCGAAGCTCTCGAAAAGCTCGTCGACGATCTTGAGATCGCGAAGATGCTTTCAGGCGAACTTGATGCAAACAATGTCTATCTCTCGGTCAATGCCGGTGCAGGTGGAACAGAGGCGCAAGACTGGTGCGAAATGTTGTACCGCATGTACATGCGGTACGCAGATGCGCACGGCTACAAAGTCGAGACGATGGAATACAACGAAGGCGACGGCGCGGGCATTAAGGGCGCAACGCTCTTGATCTCAGGCCCGTACGCTTACGGCCACTTAAAAGCGGAATCGGGCGTTCACCGCTTGGTTCGCGTTTCTCCATACGATGCGAACGCGCGTCGCCACACGAGCTTCTCGTCCGTGTTCGCTTGGGCCGAAGTCGATGACGATATCAAAATCGAAGTGAACCCAGCCGACATCACCGTCGAAACGTATCGTTCATCCGGCGCCGGTGGTCAGCACGTCAACAAGACCGACTCTGCCGTCCGGATGCGCCATGCGCCTTCGGGTATCGTGGTCAGCTGTCAGACGCAGCGCTCGCAGCACGAAAACCGCGCACAAGCTCTCAAGATGTTGAAAGCGGCTCTCTATGAGAAAGAAGTCGAGAAACGCAACGCTGAGAAAGATGCCGCGAACGCGACGAAAAAAGCCAACGAGTGGGGCTCGCAAATTCGTTCGTACGTCATGCATCCTTATCAGCTTGTGAAGGATCACCGCACGCAGCATGAAACGTCTCAGGTTCAGACCGTGATGGACGGCGGTATCGACGAATTCATTTACGCGTATCTCAAAGGCGGCGAAAAGCCGAAGAACGCATCCGGTGCTAGCGCCGACGATCTGTAACGATCCGGCGAAGAGACCCGAACACGTTTCGGGCCTCAGACCGCGATTCACGCGACTCGGAACACGGAATACGCGACAAGCGACACGCAAAACGCGAAAAGAAAGGGGCCAGCGTTGTTTCACATTTGGTTGGTCTACAAATTTCTTTCCGGCGGAAAGCGTGTCTTCAGCGCACCGACTGTTATGGCGCTTCTTGGGATGGCTCTCGGGGTCGGCAGCCTTACAGTTTCGATGGGCGTTGTCAGCGGCTTCGAAAATACTTTGAAGACCGCGATCATCGATGTGTTTGGTGATGTCATGCTCGTTCGTCGTGGCGAGCGTGTTCAGGCTGTCGAAGCCATCATCAAGGATGTGAAGCGCGTAGCGCCTGAGGCAAAGTATTACACGCCTTTCCTCGAGCTCGAAGGGATTATGGCCGGGCAAGGGAAGGTCTCTGGCGTTTTGATTCAGGGACTGGATCCAAAATCCGTCGAGAAGGTTTTGAATCTTCGCGGCCGAGTTATCAAAGGCTCGTTCAAGTTCGGCCGCGATCAAGACAGACCGCTTGCATTGGTCGGCAAAACATTGGCTGAGAATTACAAACTCGAAATCGGCCAAGAGTTTAAAGCTGTCTTGCCGATGCCGTCTCGAAGCGACTCAACCGAGTTTGCGCCGAAAGTGACGACCTTCGTGCTCTCCGGCGTTCTCGACCTCGGGAAGGCCGAATACGACAACCGATTTGTCGTCACAGATCTGAAAGCGGCGCAAGCGTTTGCCGATCTCGGCGACGCCTTTAGCGGCATCAAGATAAAACTGAACGACTCAGACAAATCGGCAGAGGTTGCGCATCGCTTGCAAGCGGATCTTGGAACTCAGTATTGGACAATGGATTGGTCTGAAGTGAACAAGAATCTGTTTCGCGCGGTTGCGATCGAGCGGATCGTGATCTTCTTCGTGATTTCGATCATGGTGTTTCTTGCGAGCTTCAATATCGCGTCGAATCTTTTTGTTAGCGCACTCAAACGCTACGCGGATATTTCTGTGCTACGCGCGCTCGGATTTAAAGCAAAGGACGTCGCGCGCGTCTTTCTGTTACAAGGCATCGCCTT
>CAJYOV010000608.1 GCA_913776405.1 Pseudobdellovibrionaceae bacterium | reverse complement strand
GCGAAGTACTTCTTCAGAGGGGCCGTGCTCGTGTCGTATGCCTCGAGACGGGTCCCAATGACGCTTTCGTGATCGTCCTTCCGTTGAACGACGGCCCCACCACACACATCACAGACCCCTTCGGTCTTCGATGGTTTTGTCTCTACATGGTAAACCGCGCCGCAAGACTGGCAGACCCGACGACCCGAAAGGCGGCGGAGCAAGTCTTGGCGAGGCACCTCGAGAAACAAGGCCTTCCCGATTTTCAAACCGTTTGTCTCGAGAAGTTTCTCAAGAGCCACGGCCTGAGGGGTTGTTCTCGGAAACCCATCGAGGATGAAGCTTTGACCCTTCAAACCTTTCAAGACTTCTTCGACCATCCCAATGATCACATCGTCAGGTACGAGCTTGCCTGCATCCATAACGGACTTGGCTTGAATTCCGAGCGGAGTCTGGTTTTTCACAGCTTCGCGCAGGATGTCACCCGTACTGATCTGCTTCATCGACTTTCTCTCAACGAGAAGAGCCGATTGAGTTCCCTTACCCGCGCCCGGAGGCCCGAAAAGAACGATGTTCAATATTGAACCCTCCGGCTCCGGATCTTCGCGCCACGCATGAATGCATCGTACTTCTGCGTGAGCATGTGCGATTGCAACTGTTGCGTCGTATCGAGTGCGACACCGACGAGGATCAAGAGACTCGTTCCACCGAAGTAGAATGGAGTGTTCAATTTATCGATCAAAAGACCTGGTAGAACGCAGATCGCGCAGAGGTAAGCCGCGCCGCCAACGTTCAAACGGTCCATTACTTTTTGAATATACTGAGATGTGCTAGTACCCGCACGAATGCCAGGGATGAACTTGCCGCCCTTTTTGAGGTTGTCGGCGATTTCAACCGGGTTCATGACGATCTCGGTATAGAAGAAACAGAAGAATACGATCAAGCCGATGAACAACACGTTGTAAATCGCGCCCGTTGGCGAGAGCGAGTCACGGAGTTGGTTCAACCAAGGCGCATTGACGAACTGAGCGAGCGTCGCTGGGAACAAGAGAAGCGAGCTAGCGAAGATCGGCGGAATGACACCCGAAAGGTTGATTTTCAACGGCAAGTGGCTCGCTTGAGGGCCGCCTGGGAGGCGTGCACCTTTTTGCGACATATGGATTGGGATACGACGCTGACCAACTTCGAGAAAGATGATCGCTGCGATGACCGCAACCATAAGAGCCAAAAGACCGAGAGCAATCAGGAAGCTCATGTCACCGTTCTTAACGAGAGTGATCATGCTCATTGCACCGTGCGGGATACCCGCTGCGATACCTGCGAAGATAATCATCGAAGAACCGTTACCAATTCCGCGCTCAGTGATTTGTTCACCCAACCACATAATGAAGCACGTACCCGCAGTGAGGGTTAGAACTGTCATTACTTGGAAAGGCATGAAGCCGACCGTTGCCGAAGTTACGAGAGGACGACCTTCAAAGGCCTCTCTCATCAACCATGAGCTGATCGCAAGACCCTGTACAACCGCGAGCACGACAGTGCCGTAACGAGTGTACTGAGTGATTTTCTTACGACCTGTCTCGCCTTCTTTTTTCAACTGCTCGAAGTACGGGATCACCGCAGTCAAGAGTTGGAAAATGATCGAAGACGAGATGTACGGCATGATGCCGAGAGCGAAGACACTGAATTGGTTCAATGCACCACCCGTAAAGGTGTTGAAAAGACCAAAGATACCGCCTTGGTTCTGGAAGAACTTAAGGACAGTCGAGCCATCAACACCTGGAGTTGGGATATGAACCCCAAAACGGTAAACGGCCAGCATCGTCAACGTGAAGAGAATCCGTTTGCGTAAATCTGAATTGTTGGCGAGTCCGTCCGCAGCAGCCATTTTACCCAATTACCTCAGCTTTGCCGCCCGCTTTTTCAATCGCAGCTTTTGCAGCTGCGCTGAACTTGTGCGCGCGAACAGTGATTGCAGTTTTGAGCTCGCCGTTACCGAGGATCTTTACGCGACCAGCGCGCAAGAGACCTGCAGCTTCAAGCGTCTCTGGAGAAACTTCTTTCCCCATCTTTGCAAGTTGCGAGAGGTTGAACACGTCATAGCGCGTCTCGAATGCTACGTTCGAGAAACCGAACTTCGGGAGACGGCGCATCAAAGGTGTTTGACCACCCTCGAAACCCCAGCGAACTCGGCCGCCGGCGCGTGCTTTTTGACCTTTGTGACCTTTACCAGCTGTACCGCCAAGGCCCGAACCTGTACCGCGACCTACGCGTTTGCGGTAACCAGTCGCGCCCCATTTTGGGCGAAGTGATGATAACAAGCTCATTATTTACCTGCCTTTACTTCGACGAGGTGTTGAACCTTCATGATCTGGCCGCGCATTGCCGGAGTATCGTTAACCGATACTGTGTGACCGATTTTGCGAAGACCGATGCAACGAACCGTCTCACGTTGGCTCTGTGTGCAGCTGATCAAGCTCTTCTTCAATGTAACTGCGAATGTCTTTGCCATGTTTTAGCCCTTACTTCGCCGCGAATTGAGCAGTCTTAAGTTGCTCAAGGCCGTCGAGAGTCGCGCGAACTGCGTTGTTCGCGTTACGAGTGCCTACGCACTTCGTGAGGATGTCTTTAACGCCAACCGATTCAAGAACCGCACGAACCGCGCCACCCGCGATTACGCCAGTACCTGGTGCTGCTGGACGCATAACAACTTTAGCTGCGCCGAAAGTACCAACAACTTCGTGAGCGATCGTACGACCGTCAACCAGTGGGATACCACGGAAGCTCTTCTTAGCTGCGCGGCTAGCTTTACCGATTGCTTCTGGAACTTCGCCCGCTTTGCCTGTGCCGAAGCCGACATCGCCAGTCTGGTTACCAACTACAACGAGGGCTGCGAATGACATGCGACGACCACCTTTAACGGTTTTCGAGACACGCTTAATCGCGACCACTCTCTCTTCGAATTCTGAAGCCTGTTCTTGTTGTTTCTTTTCCACGATATCTCCTTAGAATTCCAAGCCAGCTTCGCGTGCGCCTTCTGCAAGGGACTTCACGCGGCCGTGGTAGAGGTATCCGTTGCGGTCGAAGACAACGGCTTTGATGTTTTTAGCTTGTGCACGCTTCGCGATTTCTTTGCCGATCGCTGCTGCTGTGTCTTTGTTTGCATTCTTCAAACCGTCAACGTCGAGGGTTGAAGCTGCAACCAAAGTCGTACCAGTCGCGTCGTCGATCACTTGTGCGTACAAGTGCTTCGAGCTGCGGAATACGCAAAGGCGTGGGCGCTCTTGAGTACCCGTCAGCTTGCTGCGGATACGAGCTTTCTTTTTCTGTCTTGATACTTCTTTAACCGAAGTATGTTTGCTGAATGTAAGTCTCACGAATGAACCTCTTTAATTAAAAATTAGTTAGGCAGCCTTATTTACCGGCCGACTTACCTTCTTTGCGTTTGATCTTCTCGTCAGTGTATTTCACACCTTTACCGAGGTACGGCTCTGGTGGGCGGAAGCCGCGGATTTTCGCAGCAACTTGACCAACGAGGCCTTTATCAGCGCCTGTGATTTGGATGTTTGTTTGCTTCTCAACTTTCATCTCGATGCCGTCTGGAATCGGGAATGAAATTGGGTGCGAGTAACCGAGAGAGAGCTCAAGTTTCTTGCCTTGAACCGCTGCACGGTAACCGACGCCAACGAGATCGAGTGACTTCGTGAAGCCAGTCGATACGCCTGTCACTGCGTTCTGGATCAATGCGCGGTAAAGACCGTGCAATGAACGCGATGTTTGCGTGTCGTCTTTACGAGTGAGAACGACTTGGCCGTTCTCGAATTTCGCTGTGACTTCAGGACGCATTGGCACTTT
>CAJYOV010000607.1 GCA_913776405.1 Pseudobdellovibrionaceae bacterium | reverse complement strand
TTAATTACATCTGCTGATTCTTATCGGGCGAGCCTACGGTCGCTGACGATGAGTCCGACGTTTGATAGCCGAATCGGAATTTGCGATCTGGGAATTGCTCTTTCAGAGCTTCGGCAACACCCGTCTTTTCTGAGGCTTGACCGACAACCGCTTCAGCGAAATTTTTCTTATTATAGAGCATGTAGCTACAGAGATACGTGATCGTGCCCGGCTGAACTTTGAATTTCGCGCGGTTCTCGTTGTCCATGAGCGTGCGGTGTGAGCCTTTGTGCAGGCTCTTCACTTGATAGGTTTTGTTGGGATCGAGCTCATAAAGAAACACATCCTCGTTCGCGAGATGAATGGTCGGTCGAACGAGCGAGAGGCTCTTCTCATTGTTTTCAGTATCGACGACGTGAAGCTCTTCCGCCTCGCCGTCATGCACTGAGAGCGCAATTGCAACGAGCGCTGACTTTTTATCTTCCTTCGCTTGTTTCGCAGAAACACTCGAAGTCGCACAGCCGACGTTCAGGGCTGCGTAAAGCCCAACGGCTGTTAAGGCGATCATCGAGCGAACTTTTGAGTGACGAGTGTTCTCATTCAAACTGGATTCCCCCCCTCGAATGCACCGGATGCTAACAGACCCCTAAGCATCATGTGCTAGGGCCCAACGTAATAGGTCTAGGTCCGAGATGCCTCCGGTTCGAAAAACAAAAAGGCCAACCCTAACTGAGGTTGGCCTTTTCGTTCACACATTGAGTGCGCTTGTCTCGTTTAAGTGGCTTATCGCCACTCCGAGCGAATCTAGGCGAGCAGGGCTCGCCGTAAATTACGCGCGTTCAACCGAAACTTGGAATTCCGCTTCTGCGCCTTCGCCGAGCTTAATGATCGCTTTGTGTTGGCCGAGCATACGGATTGGCTCTTCGAGGTGGATGTCGCGGCGGTCAACCGAGAAACCGTGCTTCTCGAGTTCGTTCGAGAGGTCGTTGTTTGTAACTTGACCGAAGAGACGCTCGTTCTCACCAGCAGAGGCTTTAATCACAACGTTGAGTTTTTGGATTTTTTTGACGAGCTCTTGGCGCTCAGCAACGGCTTTTTTCTTCTTCGCTTCTGCGACTGCTTTCAAGTGAGCGAATTCTTTCGCGCGAGCTTCAGTTGCAACCAACGCCATTGAGCGTGGGAAGAGGTAGTTACGTGCGTAGCCAGTCGATACGTTCACCATGTCGCCGACTTTGCCGAGATTCTTCACGTCTTTTTGCAAGATGATCTTCATTTAGTTTCTCTCCAGATAATTCGTTTTAAATTCAGTTTTGATTTTTAAACGCGTTCTTCGGGGGCGCTGGCTTCTTTGTCAGTTTCGATCTGAAATCGATCCAGAAATCGGCGAGACCCAAAAACGCAACCGCGTAAAATTGTACGATGATAATCAAACACCAAACGCCCTGCCAGAAGGGGCCGACTTTAAAGGTCTTAAAGCCTTGCGCGATCACGGCAACGCCTTGGAAGAAGTAGATGGCAACCAACGCGTAGAACACGTTGAGACCTACGACTTCAGCCAGCGGGTTTTGATGCTTGTAGAAAGCTGCGAACGTAGAAGCGACGACCAACCAGATAAAAGCATCAGGAACACGGAACGAACGAAGCTTATCGCCCGTCGTTGGCGACGTACGCGCAACGCGGAAGAAAGCACCGACCGAACGATCCCACATAAGAGCAACTGCCATCGAAACCAGAAGCGTTACGACTAACGCTGCCGGAAGCGTGCGAACGAGTGTATCGGCGTTCATCGTGACCTCAGGGTTCACTTCTTGAGCGCGCGCTACAACTTGATCCGCGTACGATTTCAATTGGAGGAGGATGTTCGTCTTCGACTGCTGTAACCAGAGAGTCACGCCGATCGCCATTGTGCCGACCGATGCGAGCAAACCAGTGAACGCCGAAGCGAAAATCGAACCGCCGTGCTCTTCAACTTCCGCGAAGACACCGACCATGATTGCCAAGAGAAGCGTGAACACGCCCACTTCAGGCAATTTCACCGCAAAAAACAAACCAGAGAGCGCAAAAAGAGCTGCCCAGAATGTCAGGCGACCGAACGCACGACGAATCGTGCGCATCGGAATCGCGCCAAATGGGCCGATGAGCGACGTGAGTAACGCCGTCAAAGACATAAGGCCGATGAGTTTAAGGGGTGACTTCGGGTTCGTCATTTAAGCCTTTAAGCCTTACGCTTCGCTGCCGTCGTCGCCGTCATCGCCATCGTCGCCTTGGTCAGCTTGATCTTGACCAGGACGTCCGCCGCGGAAACCACGACCGCCGCCTTCACCGTCACGGTCGTCACGGCGTGGGCCGCGCGAACCTTGAGCGGCTTTGCGAGCTTGGAATTTTGCTTCGCGTTCGCGCTCACGCGCTGCCGATTCAGAGAGGGCTTTTTTGAAGTTCTCGAGGTGAGTCTCGAGGTTCGTACCTTCTTCAAGACGTGTGTGCATGAAGCGGAGAACTTTGTCGTTGATGCGCATTGTACGCTCAAGCTCAGCGATCGCTTGTGGGTTCGCTTCGAATGTCGTGTGGAAGTAGATTGCGCGCTTTTGCTTCTCGATCGGGTTTGCGAGCGTACGCTTGCCCCATGTATCGAGGTGCTTTACCGAGCCACCGAATTGTTCTTCGATGATCGATTTGTTCTTACGGAAAAGAGTCTTTTGCTCGTCTTCTGTTGCGTCAGAGTGAACGAGGATAACGCCTTCATACGGGCGCAAATTCGGGCGAACTTCGAGTTCAAAAGCCATACGGTCCCTTTCGGTTTGGCAGCCCCCGACAATCTTCGGGAGCAAGGATTCGTGGGTAGCCGAGTGAACTTCGAAATCGAAGAACCCGGATGCCCTATGTTTAAAATTAAAGCTCAAAAGGATTACCACGCCGTGTCCTAGGCCGGCAAGCTTCCGGTCTTCCGTTCTCAAGAGTTTTTATGGGAGACTGAAACTCGTGACTCTCTTCATCGAAATCCAAGACGGCGCACTCAAAGGTATGCGAGCTCCCATTCGCGAGGGGCTTACTTTTGGACGCACAGGATGCGATGTAAATATCCAGGATCCCAAGGTTACTTCGAAACACGCGCGGATCGAGGCCAGGGCCGATGGGTTCTTCTGGCTGGTGGATTTGGGGTCTTCCAACGGAATTCGAACAGAGAAGCTGAAACTCACCGAATTACCATTGAGGCCCGGACTCGAGTTCCGATTGGGCCAAACGCACATGGTCGTCCACGACTCGGGCGCCCTCGATCTCGAGTTCGACCCCCGGTTAAGCCTGGTACAGCCAACCTGGTTCGAGGGGGTTCAAGAGCTTGCCGAACGTGGCATCAAGCAACCGCCTCAACCTCCGAAAGAGGTCTTGCCGTTTGCGCAAGTGGTGAAGCTCATGATCACGCGCGGTCTACAAACCGGAACGGAGTATTATCTTGGCTACGGCCCTCGCGACGTCGGCGGCGTTTCGCTCGACCTTCCCCTTTATGAGGAAGGCGTTCCGCAAAAATGTTTTCAGATCAAACCCGAAGGTCGCGATGCGGTTTTGAAAGTTCACGCCGATGCCTTGGGAAAAGTTTTATTGAACGGCCGTTTCGTTGAAACATCGTCTCTGAAACCAGGCGATATGGTAGACATCGGCAACACACGCATCGAAGTGAGCTTCGAAGGTTAGATGAATCGCGGTTTGGGCTTTTAGAAAACCATGAGGCCGAACGTTAAGCACAGGGCATAAAGTTCGCTATTATCGGTAACAACCTGCTCAGCAACAACGACGGGTACGTTATTCACATCTGTCACCGCTTCGAGCTTTTTCATCTCGTGTCGTTCAGCCGTGAGTTCCAGGTACCAAATGCGACCGGATGAGGATCTTTGGAAAAAACCGAAACCCAAACCCTGCATGTTCCCTTCGAGCTGGATACGATTTGCTTTGTATTGATCGTACGGAGGTGGTGCGGCGTCATCGAAGATCGAAACGTTGGTTGCGCGACCAATGAGAATTCGACCGTAAGGCGCGAAGTTTTCGACTCGCTTCGCAAACGGCAGACCAAATCTCAAGCCGGTTGCGAGCGTCGTGTTCCAAAGAAGGGCTTCTTTGATTTTGTTGAACATCACGCTTGCGCTGAATTCAACGCCCATTCCGTTTGAGAAGTAGTAGCCAACGTCCGAGCGGAGATTGAGACCAAGACCGAGAGAACGCGCTTGGCTTCGCGAATCGAATGATGACGCGTTCACACCAAGGCCTGCGATGATATGCACGCCATCGGTCCAATGAGGTGTCTCAGGGCCTTCAGGCTCTTCAAATCTTTTCTGCGACTGAAGCGAGAGATCGATCGCATCCTGAACGGATTGCTCTTTCGGGTTTTGCTTCTGATTTGCAACTTCGGTTGCGGCAAACGCCGATGTGGTCAAGAGCGTGATGAGAAGTATCGAGAGGAATTTCATTTTAGAAATTCAGGGTCGCAACGAACCCTGCCTCCCCTTTGAGGCCGACGGTCGGCGCAACTCCGCAATCGCATTTTGCGCCTGGCAAGAGCGTGAACGGATTGAAGATGTAGGCAAGAACAGT
>CAJYOV010000606.1 GCA_913776405.1 Pseudobdellovibrionaceae bacterium | reverse complement strand
TCACCGGATTCGTCGAATTGCGGAGCAATTGTTAAACCCGGGTTGACCAATTATTTAATCCGAGAGTAGCGGCCGGGGTAACGACTTTCAGTGATCGAGTCTGAAGCAGAAGTTTTAACTGTGATCTCGTTTGCTGTTTTAAAAGTCGCTTCACCACGGATGATCGTGACAGCGTTGCCTTTCAAAAGTTGCTCAACACCGCCAGCCATGCGGTCACAAACGCTTTGTTTCCATTTTTGCGTTTGGGCCATGTCGACCGACGTGCCCTTAACCGTGATGCCCATCTCAGGCGCATTGTGCTGGAGCTTGTGCAAGAAGTGCCCTGCCGAGATCAACGCTTTCGATGGAATACAGCCGACGTTCAAACAAACGCCGCCCATGTATTCACGCTCGATAATCGCGGTCTTCTTACCGAGTTGCGCTGAGCGAATCGCTGCAACGTAACCACCAGGACCAGCACCTACTACTACGACGTCAAAATTTTGTGCCATCTCTAAAATCCTTTTCCGATTACATCATGTCGAGCATGAGAACGCTTGGGTTCTCAAGGCGAGCGATCATTGCTTTCAAGAAGTTCGCGATTTGCGCGCCGTCGAGCAAGCGGTGGTCGGCTGTGCACGTGTAGTTCGTCATCTGAGCGACTTCGATCTCAAATTCGCCGGCTTCGTTCGTTACGACGATTGGTTTTTGCTGGAGCTTGTACATACCGATGATCGCCACTTCTGGGTGGTTGATGATCGG
The DNA here is from genome assembly GCA_913776405.1 of Pseudobdellovibrionaceae bacterium. Classification (GTDB taxonomy): domain Bacteria; phylum Bdellovibrionota; class Bdellovibrionia; order Bdellovibrionales; family JAMPXM01; genus CAJYOV01. The sequence continues at coordinate 2,255 of CAJYOV010000606.1, read as the reverse complement.
AGTTGCGTACGTCGCGCCGATTGAGCCGATGTTTGTGATCGTGATCGTAGCGCCACGCATTTCGTCGACAGCAAGTTTACCGTCTCGTGCTTTCTTCGCGAGCTCGTTGATCTCTTTCGAGAGCTGCAAGATCGACTTTTGGTCCGCGTTTTTGATAACCGGAACTACAAGGCCGTTCGGTGTGTCCGCCGCGAAACCGATGTTGAAGTACTTCTTGTAGACGATCTCGCTTGCCGCATCGTCGATCGAAGCGTTGAACGCTGGGTACCCACGAAGAGTTGCGATCAAAGCTTTCATGACGAACGGAAGGTAAGTGACTTTCACGCCCGCTTTTTCGCCCGTCGCCTTTAAGCTCTCGCGGAGTTCAACGAGTTTCGTGATGTTGGCTTCGTCCATCAAAGTGACGTGCGGGATGATTTGTTTCGCCATCTGAAGGTTCTCAGCGATCTTCTTACGGATACCGCGAAGTGGAACGCGCTCTTCAGCTGCGCCTGCCGGGCCGTTGTACGCTGGGCGTGGTGCTGGGCCTGGAGCTTGGTAAGATGGTGCGCCCGCTTTTGTCGCGCCTGCACCATTTTTCATAACGTCGTCCCGAGTGACTCGGCCGGCAACGCCTGAACCTGTAAGGCCGTTGATGTCGACACCCATTTCACGCGCGAGACGACGAGTAGCAGGAGTCGCGAGAACTTTCGCATCGGCAACCGGTGGGTGAATGTTCATACCGCCGTTAGTTGAACCTTGGTGAGCAGCGCCTGGTGACGTTGCTGCCGCTGACATTTGAGCCGGAGCTTGCGCCGGTGTCGCTTGAGCCGGTTTCGCTGTTTGCGCCGCTGGAGCAGCCGCTTGAGTCGCGCCACCCGAAAGTTCGAGAGTGATCAGCGCCTGACCGACCGTGATCACGTCGCCTTCTTTTGCTTTTACGGCTTTCACGACACCTGCTGATGGCGACGGCACTTCGACCGTTGCCTTATCAGTCATCATTTCAGCGATTGCTTGATCAGCTTTGATGGTGTCGCCTGGTTTTACCAACCACTTCACGAGTTCACCTTCAGTGACGCCCTCACCCAATTCTGGGAGCGCGATGTCTTTCGTGCCGCCACCGCCAGCTGCTGGAGCCGCCGCTTTTGCCGGAGCCGCTTGCGCCGCTGCCGGAGCTGGAGCCGCCTTTGCCGCACCATTCGACGCCGGAGCCGCCGCTTGCGCTGAGCCGCCAGCTTCATCGAGAACGATCAACACTTGGCCGACCGTAACGACATCGCCGTCTTTTGCTTTCAGTTCTTTAACTGTGCCCGCAGATGGCGAAGGAACTTCGACAGTGGCTTTGTCTGTCATCATTTCTGCAATCGGTTGATCCGCTTTGATTTGATCGCCCGGTTTTACCAACCACTTTACGAGTTCGCCTTCAGTTACGCCTTCGCCCAACTCAGGCAAAGCGATGTTCTTAGTCGCCATTTGGAAGCTCCAGTTCTAAGTGTCCGTTAACCGGCTGATAGAACCAAAACCCAAGGCAAAAGGCCACCTTGAAGTGCTTTCACCCTAGCGCCAAACGCCGATTTCTGCGCCGCTTCCCCTTCACGGCACCACCCACTGCCGTCGGAGCCACTCACTGGGCACAAAAAGGCTAACTTTTTCGGTAACTTTAGTTGAAACCCACACCCGGGAAACCCCGAGTCGGACACATGCTGAAACTTCACTCAACCGAGATGACGTCACTGAGCCGTTGGTAAGAATCGAATCGTGAGTCCAACAGCAGCCGCCTCATACGCAGCCCAACGGCGAAAAGTCCTCTTAGTTGAAGACATCAGTTTAATGAAGTTCATCTGAGGGCGTATCTTCCTCGAAGTCGAAAACTTCGGTCTCATACCGCGGCGACGAACAGTAGATTCGCCAGCTCTGATCCATTTTACCCATCGTGACGAGGAAGACGTCGCCGACACAAAGGTGCTTCTGCACACTTTGAGGAAACTCGATTTTCTTGAACGTGATGTCGTCGAACAGGTGGATCGCGTCGCAGCTCGTGCGGCCGACTCGCGTGACTTCGATCATTTCCGTCACCACTTCCCAGCAGTTTGAGAGGCTCAACTGCAAGTCATGGTCGTCGAGATCAGCAAAGAGAGTGTCGATTTCGGAATTTAATGCGTCGATGCGGTCTTGTGAATCTTGATCTGGAGTTTTCATGCTCAAGATTCAATGCAAGACAACGCCCCTCATGCGCCCGCATTGAATCAGCACTCAGAAGCATAAGCAGTCCGCAT
>CAJYOV010000605.1 GCA_913776405.1 Pseudobdellovibrionaceae bacterium | reverse complement strand
GTATTTTCCACCGCCGTGATTCAAATCATCTGCGATGTCCTGAGCGTCGATGTACATCTCGCTCCACTCAGAGAACTGCGAGAGATTCACAGTTGTCCTCCATGTTGAAGTGCAAAGAGTTGCGGCTTCGTGGAGGCAAATCGGATTAATTACTCGATCCGTGAAGAGGCAAAGGTCGGGGATTGCCGAGAACCTAGACAAAATCTGGAACATTCAGGGATCATCTAAGTATGTCTGAAAACAGCTCGAATGCTCAGCTCGCCCGAGGTCTAGGCTTCCGTGAATCCGTCTCTATCGTCGTCGGTACGATTATCGGAACCGGCATCTTCATGAAAACGGCCGTCATGTCGCAAACGGTGGGCTCGCCACTCATGGTTTTACTTGCGTGGCTTTTAGGTGGAGCTTTGTCCTTAGCGGGCGCGCTGACCTATGCAGAGTTAGGGAGTCTGTTTCCAAAAGCGGGTGGCGAGTTCACTTACTTGCGCGAAACATACGGCGGTCTCACAGGTTTCCTCTATGGCTGGATGCGCTTTTGGATTGGCTCACCTGGATCCATCGCGGCCTATGCCGTAGGTGCGGCGACATTCTTGAGTCCGCTCTATGGCGGCTTCAGTGATCAAACTCTCACAACGCTTTCAATTCTCTTCATCGTGATTTTCTCTGCGGTCAATTGTTTGAACGTGACTTGGGGCGGTCGTGTTCAGGTTGTGATGACAGCTTTGAAGGTTCTCATGATCGGCGTCATCGTATTCGGCTGCTTCTTCCTCTCTGGAGGTTCGACCGCAGGCTTTGCAGCGCCACATGATTGGTCTTGGCTTGGATGGTCTGCTTTCGGTTCGGCGACGATTGCGGCCTTGTGGGCTTACGACGGTTGGAACAACCTTCCGATGGCCTCAGGTGAAGTGCATGAGGCTCAGAAAACTGTGCCGCGTGCTCTTGTAGTTGGAACAATCGTCATTCTTCTCATCTATGGCGCGATCAACGTCGCTTACTTTTTCGCGCTACCGTTTGGTGAAATCCTAACGGCGAGCAGTCCTTCGACAAAAGGTGCGATGCCTGTCGCGACAAAGGCGGCGCAAACGTTCTTAGGCACGGGCGGAATTTTGTTCTTGTCGATCGCGTTTGTCGTTTCTGCGTTGGGTGCGATGAACGGCTCGATTCTAACGGCCGCGCGCGTGCCGTACGCTATGGCGAAAGAGAAGTTATTCTTCAATAAGCTCTCTTACGTAAGCCCCAAGACTCAAAGCCCTATCGTCGCGATTATCGTTCAAGGTATTTGGTCTTGCGTCCTAGCCGCCTCGGGAAGCTTTGATCAGTTGACCGACTATGTAGTCTTCGGTTCTTGGGTTTTTTATGCGATGTGTGCTGGCGCAGTCATCGTTCTGCGCGTGCGTCATCCAGAATTGAAGCGTGCGTATCGTGTGCCCGGGTATCCAGTCGTGCCGGTCGTGTTCATCCTCGTTGCGCTAGCACTTCTTGGAAACACGTTGCTGACGAGCCCTCGTGAATCGGGCATCGGTCTCCTTATCATCGGCTTTGGTGTGCCTGTTTACTATCTCGCCTTCCGAAAGGGATCTCTCGCAGCTCAGCGAGATTCAAAATGAAAATTGCTGTAGGCGTCTCGGTCCTCTCTTTGTCGATTTTAACGGGCGCGCTTGTAGCGAGCCGCGAACCCGTGCGTACGACTGATCTCGCTTCAGTCTCGAAACCAATCAGTGCGATTTCCTCCACCATCTCCTTCGCGAAGACGTGGACTGGGAGACCGGTTTATCAATCTGGCCCAAATTGTTTCGGCACGACACTCGCGGGCCTTCGAGTGATCTCGAAACCTCGTTTTGCAAACGATCTCGAGATCCGTGAGTTTCTGAAAACGTGTGAACCCGTTAAAGTCGCCGAGCCTGGGGACGTCGGGGTGATCTACGATCTTTCAACGAAGCCGATTTCTGAGGTTCATAGTTTCATCGTTCTCGATCCAGTTCGATCGTTTTACAAAAACGGCCTCGAAGCGTCTGGCAAGTTCGTGACGCAGAAAAATTCTGTTTTGTTCCACGATTTTCGGGTTGGCGCGTCTCAGGCTCAGTGTGATCGATTTGCAGAAGAATCCGTAGAAGAAACGGGCTTGCCTTGTCCAACGTCGGTTCGCTACTTCCGGTGCTCGGCGCGCGCCGTGGAGATCGCGGTGGCGGCATTCTCATTCCCAGAGAAAGCAGCTTGGACCACTTTGCAATCATTCGACACCAAGATCGCTTCAGCAGCTCTTCTCAACGACGGCCCGCGATTCGGTGAAACGCAAGAGATGCTCACGCTGTTAAGCAATTTGAATTCGGCGCTTGAAGGCTTAGATGCTCCGGCTGCGGATTCGCAGTTTGCGACGCTCGGCTATCACCGTATCGAGTCGTTCATTTCTTTTTTTTTATTCTCGACGGATGACTCGAAGTGGTCACGCGCTGAAGCGAAAGAGCTCGTAAAGGGTCTGACTCGGGCTCGTAATAGGCTTCTTACTTTAGGTGCGAAGATCCACTGACGACAGCTTTGCTTTCTCTCGTTGGTGCTTTCGTAAAACCGTGCGCGGTCGACGGTGTCATGAACGCCATTACATATGTGAGCGAGAGGGCGACAACGGCAAAGAGTGTTTTTGCGACTGATTCGATCGAGGTCATACGACGATCCTTTTTGGAAAATCCGCTCTTTCGATTCTTGATAGTTCAAACTTGTTGCCACACGAGAGGCTTGTACGAAGGTGAAACAAGCTCCGTGAATCTCGGCGAAACCTCTGCGTTTTTTTAGAATGGGCGGCAGACGCTCGTCTTGGTGAAAGGTTTTGAAAACTGTCGAGCTTCTTTGAGTGTCAGTCGTCTTTACGATTTCTTAAGTGTTCCTTCACTTTGGCCGTTGTGCTTATTTCCTAGAGAGTGTCGAAGTTCACGACTCGGTCTGACTGTTGGCGACTGATCCGGCCGAATCTGTCGAAGCTTACGGCATCAAGTGTGTGTCTGCGCAAACACTGTTCAAGCACGCTTGAGCTTCGCTCTTTCGACCGTTCTTTGTTGATTTCTGCTGCGCCCGATCGGGCACGAAGGTGCTAAAAACCGTCTTAACGTTCGACGGTGAGTGAGGTATCTGAAGGTATGAAACTTGAAATCAGACGTGCGCAAAACTCCGACGCTTTAAACATCGCTGAAATGGTGAATCGAGCTTACCGCGGCGAGACAGGTCGAAAAGGTTGGACAACCGAGGCCGATCTGCTCGCAGGTGTTCGCACGGATGAAACTCGTGTTCGCGAGCAGATCTCGGGTGTTCATCAAGCCATGTTGATCGCGGAAAGCTCAGACGATGCCTTGTCTGAGGACGTGGTTCTTGAAGGCTGCGTTCATTTGCAGCGGAAGAACGAAACAACGGCCTACCTAGGCATGTTGACTACAGATTCGAGCCGTCAAGCGAAGGGCACGGGTTCAAGCCTTCTGATTGCAGGCGAGCGATTCGCCAAGTCCGAGTGGGGAACACTGAGGATGGAGATGACCGTCATCACGTCGCGCACGGAATTGATCGCCTGGTACGTACGCCGCGGCTATGTTGTCACAAATGAGAAAAGGCCCTTCCCGAACGATCCGCGCTTTGGAGTTCCGCTCGTGGAGGGCCTTGAGTTCGTGGTGCTTGAGAAATCGCTTTAGCGATTACTGGCAAACCTTATTCATCTCTTGATTGATCTCAGCGATCATCGCGTCGATTTGATCGAGTTCCGCATTGATCATGCGAAGATCGCCAAGACGTGTGGTCGATGATTGTGAGATTTGCTCGCGCTGAGTCTCGAGGGCTACGCGCTGCTCGAGGGCAAGATTCATCTCTTGCGTTAAACGACCGCACGCAGCAACGGCGCCGTCAGTTTGCGCGTGTGCGAATGAACCAGTCATCATTGCGGCCATAACGAATACGAATGCGAAGCGTTTCATAAGTGTCTCCTCGATACTGCTCGAATAGGAAATGGAATGACTCGGTCTTAGTCTGCGAGCTTTGTGCCGAAATGAGACGATCCAGCGCCCTTCCAAACGCTTTCAGGGCGAGCTGAGCGACGTCGTCGAACCGTTGCCGTGGGCTCGAGCGCTGGGCGTTTGACAGGGTGCCAATTGACGTCACTTCCCCCTTGAAGCAATTGGGCTGCCGAATCGGAGCGCTCGACAAGCCTATTCGGCACGCGGTTTAATCGAGCGCATGAAACGATTTGAAGTCATTCAAGGTGGTAAGGAAGCGGGCTCTGAATCGGGTGGACCTTCGGGCGCTGCAGATGGCGCGGGTTTGCGTGGTGCGGGAGTTGGGGGCGCGGGCGGGGTCGGCTCCAGGTTCGGGCGCGGCAGCGGGGTGGGCGCTACGGCTAATGTTCTTCCAGAGATCGTTCTTCGCTACTCGCT
>CAJYOV010000604.1 GCA_913776405.1 Pseudobdellovibrionaceae bacterium | reverse complement strand
CATCCTCAAATTGCGTGATCAAGCGGGAGCAATGGGTATCGACTTGAATGAGAGTCGGATCTCTATCGATGGCATCGATGATCGTTGGTACAACCCTTCGAAGTACGTTTGGTTTAAAGGCGAAGGTGGATAAAAAAGGCAAGCGCGCATTCGTTACGGTCATGCTCAGAAGAATACGCTCCGTCGCTCTTCACGAACGCAACTTCGACTTTCGGCATCTGATTGATCCGAAGAACAGGATACGCGTCGAAGTTCCCCGTCTGCACAACACCGTCTTCGATCTTGACCTGTTGGTAAAGAGCAGCCGAAAGGCCAAAGACGATACCGCCTTCAATCTGTGTTCTCGCTTGCTCTGGATTCACGACATGTCCGCAGTGAGCGGCTGCCCACACGCGATGAACGACAGGTGTTCCGCTATCGAGCGAGACTTCCGCCACTTGCCCGACGACCGTGCCGAATGACTCGTGAATGGCAAGGCCCCAGGCACGGCCCTTTGGCGCTTTTCCGCGGCCATAACCGGACATCTTCTTCAAGAGATCGAGCACAGCGACCTGACGTGGGTGTTTCGCAAGAAGTTCTCGGCGAAGTGTCCACGGGTCTTTGTTCATCTTCTCAGCGACTTCGTCGATCATCGTTTCCATCACGTAACCCGTGTGCGTGTGGCCAACTGATCGCCACCACAGCGTGGTTACCGGCGATGGCAACACGGTTTGCTCGCAGACAAAATCCGTGAGCGCGTAGGGTGTCTCTGAAACGCCTTCTGTTACAGCAGACTCGAGACCGTCTTTGATCATCATGTCACCGAATGGCGAGTTACCCATGACCGTCAGGCCTGCGATGTGATGCTTCCAGCCGGAGAGTTGTTTTTTGTCGGTCATGCCGACTTCAACTCGGTGGACCGTCAGCGGGCGGTAGTAGCACCTTTCATATCGTCTTCACGCGTGAACGTGATCTTGAGTGGCTTCTTCACTTTCTTCACGAGCTGAGCGGCTTCGATCGCATACTCGGAGTTCTTCGAGGCGCGACGACCGAAACTGCCGCCAGCGTAGGTCGTATTGACAGTCACATCTTCTGGTTTCAGACCGAGAATGTTCGCAATCGCGGCACGATCGTTCGTAGGCATTTGGAAGCCGGACCACGCTTCGGCTTTTTTGCCGTCGAACGTGATCGTGCAATTCAGCGGTTCCATCGATGCGTGCGCAAGTAAGGGGAATTCATATTCCGCGACAGTTTTCACTTTCGCTTTTTCGAGAGCGGCTCCAGCATCGCCTCGCTTTTCTGCAACCTTCCCGCTTTTCGTGGCTGCGTCCTTGAACGTAGCCATCAACCCTGCGTCAGAGATCTTCCCAAGATCTTTCATCTCCCACTGCACATCGAGAGCTTCACGGCCTTTGATTGCGGCATACGTATTCTTCGCAAGAACAGCGACGCGGTCTTCAAACTTCACGACATCGAGAACGCCGCGAACTTTCTTCGCGTCGCTTTCTTTCATCGACTTCAGCTTCGCGCCAACCAGCGGCGGTCTTGCAACGACTGCGTAAACCATGCCCGGAATCTTGACGTCGATACCGAATGTGGCCGTGCCGTTGACTTTCGCTGGAGCGTCGACGCGTTTCAAAGATTTACCGATGATCTTGTAATCCTTCGACTTCTTCATCGGCGGATTTTCCGGCATCGGCAGCTTGTTTGCCTCTTCAGCGAGTTCGCCGTAAGTGAGTTTGCCTTTTTTAGGATGAACAATAGAACCGTTCTCTGCTTTCACTTCTGAAACTTTAACGCCCCAGCGATTCGCAGCAGCTAGCTTCAACATCTCGCGCATGGTCGCGCCAATTTTCAAATGTTGATCCCAAGACGAATGAAGTGCCGTCGAGCCACCCGTCATCTGAATCATGCCAAATTGAGTGTGGTTGTAGACCGGATTGACCGGCGCCGACACGGATCTGATTTTTGTCCAATCACATTCAAGCTCTTCAGCGATCAGCTGCGCCATCGACGTATTTACGCCTTGGCCCATCTCAAGCTTGTTGATCTGAATCGTGATCGAATTGTCAGGTGCGATGATGACAAACGCGTTCGGTGGATACACTGGCTTCGGTTGAGCCACTGGCGCTGCACCTGCGGCTTGACCGTCATTAGCGGCGAGCGCACGGCCGATCGTACCTGGGAGGTAGAACGCCATGACGAAGCCGCCACCGAAAGCGGCAGACGTTTGCAGAAACTGACGACGAGATTGAGAGATCTGATTTTTTGTCTTCGACATTTTAAACCTCACGCCAAATCTTTAGCGGCTTGGTGAATCGCCGCGCGAATACGCTGGTAGGTACCGCATCTGCAAATGTTGCCAGACATCGCGCCATCAATTTCCGAGTCTTTCGGTTTTTTGTTCTGACGAAGAAGTGCGACTGCCGACATGATCTGCCCCGATTGGCAGTACCCGCATTGAGGCACGTGATTGTCGACCCACGCTTTTTGAACGGCAGCGGCGACCTTGTCGTTGAGACCTTCGATCGTCGTCACAGACTTGCCTTCCGCAGCTGAAATAGGAAACGAGCAAGAGCGAATCGGCTCATTGTCGAGATGAACCGTACAGGCACCGCAAAGGGCTTTACCACAGCCGAACTTCGTACCTGTATAGCCGAGCTCATCGCGAAGCGCCCACAGCAGTGGCATTTCAGGATCGACATCCAGTTCAATCGCTTTTCCGTTCACGGTGAGTTTCATCGCTTTCGCCCCTTCTCAAAACCAATGTTGAAAGGGGTATCGTCGCTAAATGAAAATCAGTTGGCAACCAGACCTTGGTCTGGCGTCATGGCATGTGGCTCAACCCGCTTTGAGCGTGACGCAGGTTTCTCGCCATAGAGAGTCGAGCGGTACACAGTTTGAAGTTCGATGTCTCGAATATCGCTCATCGCGATCACGGTGCCGAACCAACCAGCCAACGAATCGAGATCGAGGAACTCCGGCGGAATCCAGCGGGGTTTCTCAACCAATCCTTGCTTCATCAAATTCACGATGTGCGGGACTTCGCGCACGTTCATTTTGCCGCAGTAGAGGGCGTGAATGTGATCGTAGTGATTGTGAATCAAACTTAAGTGAATGAAGTTAAAACACTCGATCAGCCCTTTGATGTAGCTGACGTCTTTCGTGAACGGGCGGCGCGCTTCAGGGTTTGAGCCACGGAACGCTCGCATGATCAGGCTAAGAGCCTCTTTATGAGAGTAACCCATCTCTATCAGCCAGTCGTACATCTTGCCCGGCGACTCGCCCGTCTCGATCATGCCTAGAAGCATGATCCGGTCGATGATGCGCTTTTGGCGGCGAGGGTATGTTTTGCCAGATAGGAGCTCGATAAAGACTGCTAGGCCCTCTTGCGTGCTCGAGCAGCGAGGCGAATCGAAACCCAACCATTTCGCGTAGCGCTGGCTGCGCCCATTCAAACCCGTCACGATGTGCGTGTACACTTCGTGATAGAGAAGCACGTCGACATCTTTGATTGAAAACTTCGCGTCTTTGCGGATCTTGACGTAGTCGCTGCCCGCCGCTGCATCAGCGACAAGTTTATTCGTCACGATCACCTTCACTTGTTCGATCAGATGCGACTCTTGAAGCCGGCTTCTGAGAAGTGACGCCAAACCTTCCGAATTCAAAACTTTCGGGAACATCTTTTCTGTTTCACCGTCGCTTACGCGATAAAGATTTCGCCCGAAGCGTTCCGCGACGCTTAAGATCGTAGGTCCCGATGGCGACAAGCGCTGCTTCGGTGCGCCCCACAGATCTTCACTAATGAGACCGAACTCTTCAGTTCCAACTTTTGTGATTAATTTCGCGACATTCGTTAAGTCACGAAGGATCGATTGGAAAATGACCTGATAATCGACTTGGTCCGCGAAGTCGGTTTTAACTCGCTCTTTTAAGTCTTCGAGTGCCGTTAACTTTTCGTTCAACGCAAAGTTAGGTTTTCTAGATTTGTAATCGAAACGAACCGAATCGTTCGACGGTCTGCCCTCTTGAGCAAAGTACCTGGCTTCGAAGTCTGGGTCCCAACGTACGGCCCGCAGAATTCGCAAGTCCTTCTGCGCAGTTCGGATTTCGTGGGAAATTTCGCGGGCTTTTCGAGCGAGTTCTCGATCAATCTTCATAAACCCACTATGGACCTCGATTGCAAACTCGGGAAGAGATGCTTGTGTGTATATCTGTCCAAGATTCACCGCCCCTCTTGGCCAGATATTTTTCCTCACCTAAATTTAGGGTCTGTCGAGGCGATGCTCCGCCTTTTTTACCCCAGGACAAAACGATGCCGGATATCAAGACCGAAGTTCCTGACGCTCAAGCACGCGAGACCTCTCTAGCCGAGTCTCTCGCAGCCGCGATGAACGATGTTCTGGACGACCACGCTGACTTTGCGGCTGCACGCGGTCGCCTCTTCTCTTTCCGCATAGCGAACAAACTTCCGACCTGGGTGATCGAAACGGATCTCGCTCGATTTCAGCGCGAGCTCGCAGAAGCTCTTCGTCGCGAGCTCGATCAAGTCGAAGCGGCTGAGATGCAGGTCGAATGCCGGCTCCTCGATAACAACGTTTTGCAATTCGTTTCCCGCGACCCTCAAGCGCCTAAAGATGAAACGCGCACAAAGTTACTTTTCAAGTGTCCGATCAATCCAGCTTCCAATCGCGAAACGTTCCAACGTCTCTTGAGCCAGGCACGCGGCTCGACAGATCTAGGCACAATCAAAACTCTGCTTCGCGGCTTGAAATTTTTGATCGTCGATGACTCACCTGACACGCTCGATATCGAGTGCGCTCTTCTCACAGATCTCGGCGGTGAAGCTGAGCCTGCTCAAGACGGCGCCGAAGCGATTCGCAAAGCGCAGTCGGGCGATTACGACTTGATCCTCATGGACATTCAGATGCCTGTGATGGACGGCAATCAGGCGATGAAAGAGATGATCGAAAGCGGCCTCAAGATTCCGGTGATTGCGGTTTCTGCCGTTTCATCGCGAACGGAACGCGAAGAATCGTTTAAGTGCGGCTTCAAAGACTATCTGACGAAACCGTTCAATGCGGATCAATTGATTCGCACCATTTTGCGTCTGACGAAGCGACCGATTCCGATTGCTAGTCGAAACGGAAGCGTCCATTCTGTCCACGCATGAGCGATTTCAAGAACAAACTGGTTTGGTCCGACGATCCAAAAGACAAAGTTAAAATCGAGAACGAAAAATCCGGCAAGGTGAATCGCAACGACATGTCGCTTGCGACCATTTCCGAACTGAAATGGACAGCGGTCTTTCGTCTTGAGAAAGCATCTCGCGGCGGCAAGACCGTTACGGTCATCGACCAGCTTCCTCGCAACGAAGCTTGGGTCAAAGATCTCTGTAAAGAATTGAAGTCGAAGTGCGGTGTCGGCGGAACATTCGAGATGTCGCACGACAGAGGCTTAATTGAAATTCAGGGCGACAAGCGCGCCGAAGTGAAAGCCCTTTTCGATAAAAAGGGCTTCAAGTACAAAGGGATGTAATCCCCGTGTTTTGCGGTGTCTAATTACTTCTTTTTCTTTGCTGGCTTCTTCACAGTCGACTCCTGAATTGGAGCCGCTGGCGCGACCGTCGAGCGCGATGCACCTGGAACGACACCAGGAGCTGGGTAATCGACAACTTGGTAACCGTCGCCTGGTTTCGTCATATCGAAACCATCTTTGTTCAAACCCATTGGCCAGTAGATAAGCGCGAACGGTGGCCAGAAGATCGAAGCTGCACGGAACTGAGTTTTGATTTTACCTTGGCGTACGATGTTACCGTCTTTATCGATCAAACGGTAAGGCGCGCCGCCTGCTGTGCTCCAGAAGAATGGCGACGTTTTCCAAACGCCTTCGTTGTTCAAGACAACTGTGCGGTCAGTCACTTTCAACGTTTGACCTTCAGGAATACGGAAAGGTGCAGACGTTGAACAACCGACTGCGAAAATTGCTAACACAGATGCCAAGACGAGCGATTTGAATGCTTGTTTCATGATGTCCTCTTTACGGGTGAAACGAAAGCAAACCAAAACTCTTTATGTGTGGCAACGAGACTCGCAGTCGGAGTGATACTTTTCGCGACGCGCTAGGCTTTCTAGCGCTCGCGAAGTTTACATGTACTTCATCTTGATATTGATCGAAGTCTTCGGCGCCTTCACTGTGAACTTCGCTTTTTTGTAGCTTGGTGGACCCGCTGTACCCATCGCATCGTTCGAGAAGCCAAAACCCTCTTTCGGGAAGAAGATCACTTTATCCATCTTGCCGTTGTTGTTTTCATCGTGGAGAAGTGCAATCGCGTAGTCGCCCGGTTCAAGATCTTCGAGAATGAATTTCTGTGCTTGCTGCGGAGTCAGCTTCAAGTTGTCGATCGCTTTGTCGTTATCGCTTGGGAACCCAACACCGTCCTTGAAAACTGCAACGAGGACAGAACCCTTGGCGTTACGCATATTCGAGATCGAAATTGTAAGGTCCGCTTTCTGAGCCGCCATCGCGCCTTGACCAACAACCATCGCGAGCACAAGCACCATCATTTGAAACATACGTGTCATTTGAATTCCTTCTTTCGTGAGTCCAAATTCACGCCCAGCCCAGATTGGCCAAACAAAATCGTCCTCAGTTTCGACAGTCCCCGACTACTGCGAACTTAGGGCCAACTGCGCTTGTTTGGTGCGCCACTCTCTCGCCCGTTTTATCGCCGTTCAGCCTGATCCTTCGCCTTCGTTGACGAGACGGCCGCGCCGCGCACGAACTATTTACAATCTGGCTTCCCGATCACGGCCACCGCGCTGGGGTGGTTTGGGGATGCGGGTGGTGTTCGTGGCGCGGGCGGCGGCTCGCGCTTCATGCGCGTGAGTCGTTCGTATCAAGAGCCACGGATAACCATTCAAAACGTCGCTGCGCTGCCGAACAGAGCTGACGTTCGGAGGGCGGAGGCTAACCAAGTGGTTTCCATTTCGAGGACTGCGCTACCTGTTCCTCAGCTGGGTAGAGATCTTCGCATTCTGCAGCTGTCATCGCGATTGCTTGCCTAACCTCTCCGCTGCTTAGCTTATTTCTGCATCTTCCAGATAAAGCGATTATGTTTCGCGCACACAACGCGCAGGTTTTCCGCGTCGTTCATACCACCCAACGCAAAACCAAAGATGTGATCGATTTGAAGTGAGTGGTGTGAACCACACCGCAAATTAGTGTCACTCGAAAACTCACAGCCTCTGCCACCGTTGCGCACCCAAACCGCGTGTCGCACCTCCGCAGAAATAGATCTCGCGCGCTCGCGGTTCGTTTCATGCGCATCAAATGCAATCACTTTCTCGAGACCGGCAGAGACAGCCTCAGCCGCTGCATCCGCCCCTGCGGCCTCTTCCCGTAACTTTTTCGGCGTTACTCTGGTCGGTCCCGTCTTGTTCGGAGCTTGAGTCGCTCCCGACCTTTTCGAGGTGTGCGGCGCTTTCATTACATCGCCTCTCATCCGTCGATTCTGCGACCGCAAAGCTTTCCTCATCGGATCAAACTTTTCGAACCCCAGCTCAACCAACCTCTCGAAAAGCTCCTCTGTCGTCATGTTCGGATTCGTGTGCGCGAAAAGTCCTTTAAGCTTCTTCATCTTCGCTTCGGTCTCTTCCGAAATTGAAAATGAAATCTGGAATCGGTCGCGCCCGACAGGCTTTAAAGTTTCAATTT
>CAJYOV010000603.1 GCA_913776405.1 Pseudobdellovibrionaceae bacterium | reverse complement strand
TGGGTAAAGGACAACCCCGTGCCCGTTGTCATCTCGCCTTGGGGTGACCTCTACATCACAGATCACCATCACTTCCTCGTTGTTTGCTACCACCTCGACATCAAAAAAGTTCGGATCGAGGTCGTTGCAGACTACTCGAACTCACGCATGTCGTACGAACAATTCTGGAAACGCATGACTCGCATGCGCGCGGTTTACCCTTATTGCCAATTCGGCGAGGGCCCTCGGGAGCCTCTTTATCTGCCAAAAGATGTGCGTGGTCTCGCCGATGACCCTTATCGAAGCCTTGCGTGGTTCGTGCGTAAAGCCGGAATCTTCGAGAACAGTGAAAAGAATTTTGCCGAATTCCAATGGGCCAATTTCTTCAGAAAAGAAGAGCTGCTGAAAAACACGGGCTCTTGGGGCTTCGCGCGTGCGCTCGTAAGAGCGGCGAAGCTTGCGCAGTCAACGAAGGCGAAAAACCTGCCTGGTTACGGCAAACTGAATCTCCAACAGAAGAAAAAGGTGCGCGCAAAACTTCGCAAGCGCGTGTCAGAGCACCTTCGATGAAACGCTTCGCGGATCTTCGCTCTAGTCTGCCTGCCTTTCTGTCACTCGTGACGTCGATCGTGATGTGGTTCGCACTGTCTCTTGGCGTCAGTGCTTCGATCGTCGGCTGCGCGGCAGGGCCGGCCTCAGACACCACGGCGTCGCCTGACGAAACAGGCTCTGAGTCTAACAAATCGACTCACACGCTTTCAGAAATTCATGCCGCTCCCGATATGACAACCGTGTCCGGCGTTTCTGCCGGTGCTTACATGGCGACGCAACTGCAGATTGCTTATTCAAAGACGTTTAAAGGTTTGGGCTCGGTCGCGGGAGGGCCTTGGAACTGCTCAAACGGTCTTTGGTGGAATGCGACGAGCCGGTGTATGGAGACACCCGCATCGATCGATGTCGCAACTCTCCTCGACGATTTGAAACGAGCGGCGAAAGCAAACGAAGTCGATCCGCTTTCAAACCTCCGCTCGTCTCGTGTTTACCTGCTCAATTCGCCGAATGACACTGTCGTGCGGCCACCGATGGCCGAGAAGAACGCCGAGTTTTTCGGTGCACTCTTCCCTGCTGCGAACATTAAATTCGAGCAAGCGATTCAACCCGGACACAGTTTGCCGACACTTGACTATGGCCTTGCTTGTAATGAGTCAGGCTCGCCGTTTCTTTCCAACTGCGGCTTTGACACGGCAGGCGCGATCCTTCGTCAATTATACCCGCAACGTCTGTTAACGCGCGGGAAAACCGTTGCCTCTTCGCTTTATGTTTTCGATCAAAGTCAGTTCGATAGCGGCGGCGCAAGTCTTGCTAACAAAGGGTATATCTATATTCCAAAAGCATGCTTTGCGAAAAATGCAAACTGCCCGCTTCACGTCAGTCTTCATGGTTGCTCGCAAGGCTCAGACGCCGTCAAAGACGTCTTTGTTCAACACGCAGGCTTCAACGAATGGGCCGAAGGCACTGGGATCATCGTGCTTTATCCCCAAACGTACGCTCGCGCTTTCGTGAATCCAAAAGGCTGCTTCGATTGGTTTGGATACACAGGCGCATCGACTTACGCAACCAAAGACGGCCGTCAGATGAAGGCCATCAAAGCAATGGTCGATCGGCTCACGCGCTAAAAGCGAGAAACCAACTTACTTCAGTTTTTGTCTCGTCTCGAGACTGCGGGTTGCAAGAGCCTTTGCAAAGCATATAAACGGAAGGCCGAGGCCATCGCGTTAACGTCATTCTAATTTCATTATAAGTCGGACCTCGACGACCGAAAAAGAAAAGGTAGATTTTTCTGATCGGACTTCGGAGGGCCTTGTGTCAGAGGGTCAAGACCAACAGATGCAAGATGAGTCAATCTTGATTAACCGTGAGCTGCTTGCGCTCTCGAAGGACCAGGCGATTGACTCTGGTGATCTAAATTCGGCATTCAGATCCGTAACGGAGACACTCTCTCGAGCCTTGAAAGTTGCGCGGGCGAGCATCTGGCTTTATGATGCGAATCGGAGCTCGATCGACTGCGTCGACCTCTATGCACAAACTACGAACGCTCACTCAAACGGCATCAAACTCCACGCAGAGCAGTTTCCCGCTTATTTCACGTATCTGACAGAAGAACGCATTCTCGCTGCAGACGACGCTAACGTCGATCCCGCCACTTTTGAATTCAGCGACGTGTACTTGAAACCGATTGGCATCAAATCGATGTTGGACGCGCCCATCCGTCTCAACGGGAGAATGATCGGCGTTATCTGCAATGAACATGTTGGCGAAGCAAGATCATGGACCGAAACGGAAGAGA
>CAJYOV010000602.1 GCA_913776405.1 Pseudobdellovibrionaceae bacterium | reverse complement strand
AGTTCCGGTGGTGTTACCGCCGGAACTTCCGACCGCGGGTAGAGCATGCCGATCAAGGCTTCGTTTCGTGTTGGCCCTGCGAACTCACCGAGTTCTTTATCCGTGTCGTCAGTTTCGTCTTTCAAGTCTTTTTCGGACTCGTGCAAGTCTTCCTCGTGATCCTCAGCCTGTTGGCCTGCTTGATCGCTTGGTTTTTTCTCTTCGCGATCGGCTGTCACGGGCGCAGCCGGAGCTGCTTCCGAATCCGCGTTCGCTTGAGGAGCCTTCGAAGTATCAGCCGCGTCGCCCGCTAAAAGCGCCGCACTCGCAAACTGTTTTTTCTGAGTCTTACCCGCGATACTGAAGTAGATGTTGACGATGATGCGTTTGCAGACGCCTTTATCCAAACAACTAGCTTCGGCGACCAAACGGTTTTTCCCGTCGGCGAGAGGTGCGATGTCCGTAAGGCTGGCACTTCCGTCCGCGCGAACCATGCCGACGAGTTCGACTGTTTCACTGCCCGCAGACGAGCGGAGCACAACGCGCGCTGAAATCGCGGTTGCTTCTTTGTTTGCACCGATTCGAACTTCAGAGATCTCGTAAACTTCGTAGGTTTTGTATTTCTCAGGCAGGGTCGGCGTGACGGTTTGATCGGGCTCAGTGAATAGGCGGCGTTTGAATTGGTCGCTGACCGACAAATTGCCATTCATTCTTCCGCTTGGGCCACAGGCCGCCACGGAAAGAACAACCACAGCCAAAAGAGCTGCGAATGAATGAGCCTTGAATGTCCGTAAGATCGCTGCGAACACAGGAGCCTCCGACCGCCATTTGAAGAGCAAGCTTCGGGCCTAAGTTCGCGTTACGACTGAGAGACTTTGCGAGAGTGGAATGCAACTGATTGCAGCTGAGGCGCAGCTCCCTCTCCCTTCGCGACGGAGCCGAACAAAAAACGGGAATAGCGCCGTTAAACGGCTCCCAAAACATCCGTTTGAAGTCCTGGGATCCCAAGAGCTCTCTAGCTCTGCGCGCGCGGTTCTGTCAGAAAGCTGAGGTAGCCGAGTGTTGGAAGCGCGAAACCAACCCACGCGGCCCAGTGCCAGCCGCCATGAGCGAAAGCCCAAGCGCCGACGAAAGAGCCGAACGCACCACCGACGAAGATCGTCGCGATAAAAATGCTATTCAAACGGCCACGGAACTCAGCCGGCAGTGAGAAGATCGACCGTTGACCAATCACGAGATTCGCACTGACGCCAGCGTCGAGCAAAATCGCAGCAATCGTGAAGAGCGCAAGCGAAAGTGTTGAGCCGAGCGGCACGACGAGAGTCATAGCAAACGAAATGGCTCCTGCTGCGAACGCCGCAGTCGAAGCTTGTCTTGTGTAACCTTTGTCGGCCGCACGACCTGCGAAGGGGGCTGAGATTGCGCCCGCGACACCGACCAGCGCGAAAATCGCGATGCTCGATGATGACATTTTGAACTCAGGTCCCGAAAGCACAAGGGGTGTGACGGTCCAAAAAAGTGAAAACGCCGAGAACATGAACCCTTGATAAAGGGCTCGCCGACGAAGAACAGAATAGGTCTTCACCAAAGTGAACATGGACAGAAGAAGGCTTGAGTATTTCAGACCTTGCGCGTTCGGCTCGCGCCTCGGCAAGTAAAGCGAAAGAATCCCGATGATTCCTACCATCAGTGCAGCGGAGAGATAAAACACCGCATGCCAAGACATGACATCGGCAAGTAGGCCCGCGATCGGCCGTGAAAGCATGATGCCCAACATCAGCCCGCTCATCAAACTCCCGACAACTTGACCGCGTGTTTCATCGGGCGAGAGGTGTGCGGCATACGGCACGACGATTTGAATCGACGAGACACCGATTCCGAGAAGCAGCGCCGAAGCGAAGTACGGCATCGCGTGTGTCGAAAGCCCAATTCCTAAAAGGGCTAAGACTGCGACGAACATGAGAGTCAAAATAACTTTCTTGTTCTCTTTTAAATCGCCGAGTGGAACAAGAAATAAAACACCAAGGCCGTACCCCAACTGCGTGAGTGTCACGACTAAGCCTGCGATCGCGGCTTCGAGGCCGAGAGAGTTTGCGATTTGCTTTGTGAGAGGTTGAGCGTAGTAGAGGTTAGCGACCATTACGCCGACGGAGAGACCAAGTAACAAAGTCAGTTTGCGATCCATAACGCGTGTCATGCGTTCGATCTTGCGCCTGCTTAATCGCGAAGTCGAGATGCCCGTGCGTAACGCGAAAAATACCACGAGGCACTTACGATGAGACCCAGACTCAACCACGTGGCGACGCTAAAACCAGACGGCTCAGGCCCGCGAGGATCGGCGCGAAACGCTTCCATCAAAATACGGCCGATGCCGTGCAGGATGAGCCAGACGAAAAAGATCTGACCTGGTTGGCGGATCCAAAGCGGAGCTTCTTTCCGTCTCTGCATCGATTCGATCTTTAAGAGGAGTGCGAGCACGAGAAGTTCGTAGACGACTGAGAAAGCTTGAGTTGGAAATCGAATTTGAGCGCCGTCCACGAGCGTCGGGAAAACCGCGTCGAGGCCGAGCCCTGAAGGCAGAGTGTAGATCCGACCGAAGCAACACCCGGTTGCGAGACAAGCCATGCGGCCGATCGCGTAACCAAGAGCACCGATGGGCGCGAAGAGATCAAGCCAAGGCGCGATTTCTTGATTTTTGATTTTTAGGAAGAGAACACCAGACGCTGCCGCGAGAAGGGCCCCGCCATACCAAACAAAGCCGCCTCGCCAGATATCAAAGACGTGAAAGGGGTGAGCGAGATAGTAACTGGGCTCTTCAACAAAAACATGAAAGAGGCGAGAGCCGATGAAGCCCGAGATCATGATCACGAGAGAGACGTCGAGCATCATATTGCGCGAAAAACCGCGCGCCTCGCCGCGGGAGACCAGATAGAGAAGCCCCACGATGAAAGAAAGCGTCGTGAACACGAAGTAAATTGGAATGGGAATGCCAGCTACGTGAACGACTGGAAGGAAGCCGCTAAAGTCGTGAACCTGCGCGCCCATGGAGCCTCACGTTGGCGATGCGTCCGAAGACGCTTTTACGGTCGCTTCGTCTGACGCTTCAGAGCCTTTGTCGGAACGCGTGCGCGTGAATTCTAAAAATAAGAGCGCTGCCACACCACAGACGATCGCGATGTCCGCGATGTTAAATGAGGGATAGACAAACTTCTTCGGCGGAAAGGAATTTGGGTCCCAAACGAGCGTGAAGTCGAGAAAGTCGATCACATACCGAAACCGCAGTCGATCGATGTAATTGCCGATGGCGCCGCCAAACACCGACGAGAGCGCGGCAATGGTCCAACGGTCCGTTTCTTTAACGCCTTTTAAGATCAAAAGAATAATCGCCAAAGCGACGGGCGGCATCGCGAGAAAGAAAAATTCTCGGAACTGAGGGTGTGACTCGGCTAAGAAACCGAATGCGGCACCGTAGTTGTGAACGTGAGTGATGTTAAAGATTCTAGGAATCACTTCGACGGTATCGTTCTCGATCAAGCGCGTGTGAACAAACATCTTCGATGCTTGGTCGGCTGTAATGATAGCGCCGGAAAGAGCGGCGAGGATCATGTACTTGATCTTCATAGAGTATTCCTTAATCTCCGTCGCCTCTAGTTTCCCACTTCGGTCTCGAAATTGGAAAGAACTATTGAGCGTTGAGCCTTAAGGCCTGGGGCAAGATGGTCCAGGTAGATGCGCCTTCAAGCGCGTCGATTCTAGGTTGGTCGGGAGCTTACGTCAGAAGTGACGTCTTCAACGTCTTGTAAGCGAGCGAGATCATCATATTCGCCGCTTCGGACTCACTCGAAAGGTTGAGCGCAAGCTGAACTTCTTGAAGCATCGCGATCGCGCGTTCATTCAAGTCCGTGAGCGCTAACACCTGTGGCGCCGCCATCGCGGGCGCGGAAGGTGCTGGCGCCGCAACTGGAGCTGGCGTCGCAACCGCAGCCGGTGCAGCAACGTGCGTTGGTGCTGGCGCAACGGGCGCAGCCGGAGCCGACGTCGATGCGCCAGCCAGTGGGCCTGCGATCGCGGCTTCAGTTGCCGAGAGTTGAACCTTGGAACCGTCGAACGCTTTCAAGCCTTCGGCCAGGTTTTTAAGATCTGACATGAAGTTCTGGGAGCTCACGGGAGCTTCGGATTCGGCGACCGAACCAAAGCGCTGCGCACGCGTGTAGAGACCCACCAAAGCGTCCGGTGTGGTCGCCTTTGTACGCACTGAATCTGGCTGAGTTTGCAGCCAGTTAAATGCAGCGGTTAAGATCTCTCGGGTGTAAGCCCGTGGAGGCAGTGAAGTCCCAATTGCCATAGGGGGACGAAGCTAAACGAGCCGGTTCAGGCGTCGCAACCAAAAACGAAGAATGTCGAAAACTTAAGCACCACCAAAAACAATAACTGTCATGACCGAAAATTTTCCGGTTTGACAGTTTGGGATGTGGATTCGTTTGTGGATTAGCGAACCCCCATTCGTCACTGATCGCGATCTGTAAACAGGAACGAGAGCCGCCGGAAATTTTCAGTTTTTAGCCCGCTTTGCCGAGGGCGAAGTTGGTATCGCCGTCGTCTTCGCTACTCATCTTGGTTACTTCGCTTCTCACGCTCGAGAGTTTCGATTGCAGTTCTGACGTAGCAAGCAAGCGATCGAGTTGCTGACCCGCCGGACGAGGCAAAAGGGCAAGATCTTTCAAGAGTCTCTCAGCGTCTTCTGCGCGATTGCGATAAAGCTCGATCAATTCAGACGCCGTTTCCATGAACTCGCGAGTCTTCTGGCGAAGCGCGCGCGATGTTTCCTGAACCTCTTCGACCGCGAGTGCACCCTCGACGCAGTTTCGAATGTCTTTTGGCGAAAACGGTTTTTCCATCACGCGGTAGATGCCGCGGTTGAACGCTTCAAGCGAAAGGTTCTTGTCGACGAATCCCGAAAGAAGAATGAGCGGCGCATGAACGCCTAAGCGCTTCAGCTCCATCGAAAGTTCGATGCCGTTCATTTCTGGCATACGGAAGTCGGAGATCACAACCTGGGGTGAGTGACCGTTCTTCACAGCTTCGAAGAGCTTCTGCGGCGAAGAGAAGGCTTCAAAGTCATAACGCTCTTGAAAGAACTCGGCGAGAACCAAAAGCATTTCTGTTTCGTCGTCGATCAACCAAATTTTCTTTCTCATAAGTTCCTTTCAAGGCCTGAGCTGCGGTCGGTTCTTGGCGTGTTCTTAAGTTCAATAAAGCGTTTCATGTATTCGACGATCAAACTTGTGTTCTCCGCGGTGAGGCCGATGAACCGAAGACCTGCATGCCCCTCAGCATTCCGGTAGACGAGTTGAGCGTGGGCATGAATCACTGAAGACAGATTCGGGCTATCGACGACAACTGCCATGGTTTCACCGACAGGCACAGGGCCGAGATTCATCAAACCAAGACCCGCTTCACTGATGTCGCGAGCACGAGCTTTGTACGTGAGGCCTGCGAATTCGATTCTGACTTGGCCCATGATGCCGGCGCGATCATTCGAGCGTGTGACCTGAAAGCGGTTCATGAGGCTCGGGAGTTCGGAGACGTCGAGCCACTGTTCGACATTGTCAGGCTTAAATCGAATCTTCCAGACGTCCTCGAAGTTCTTTTCAACGAACGAGTAAACCTCGTCCATCGTCATTCGCTGAATATGACCATCGAGTTCGACCGACCAGAGCTTCGTTTCACGTGAGGCCTGTTTGTAAGTTGCTTGTGCTAGAGCCGACTGCCAATCGGCGCTATCGAGCCATTGTTCAAGACCGCGCGCCCAGAAGAGGATCTTTTCATGACGCTTTTGAGTTTTGAGCTCGGCTTCCATGGTCGCCTTCGAGTGAGGGCCTGTGATCAGACCGCCTCGAGCTAGAAACCATTTCTTTTCGTTCGGCATAAAAAAAAGCCTCCACCGAACTCTTCGGATGGAGGCTTTGATTCGAGTAGCGTGTTTACGTTTACTTCACCGGATTCGTCGAATTGCGGAGCAATTGTTAAACCCGGGTTGACCAATTATTTGTCTGCGTAATCTTTCGCTACGATGCCGTACTTTTCGATCTTACGAAGAAGGGTCTTCTTGGGAATGTTAGCGTGAAGCGCCGTTTGGTTAATTCGACCTTTAAAGGTCTTAAGCGCTTTCACAATAAACTCGCGTTCGAAGGCTTCTTTGTGTTTGTTGAAGTCTAGCGCTTCGCCGTTGATCGACACCATCTCAGAACCCGCTGAATCGTCATCATCGGAGGCAGCTTCGTTCTCGGTGAAGTCGACGCCACCAGCGGTGAGTTCGATCTCATCTGTCTCAAGATCGGACGCTAAAGCTTTCGGCTGCGCCTTTTCCGCTTCGACAGTCGCAAGTGTCGTACCCGTCGCCGCGAGAACCGATTCTGGAAGCGACGACAATGTCAGTACGTTTCCGTTTTCGAGGATGAACGCGTGTTCGATCACGTTCTCAAGTTCGCGGATGTTGCCTGGCCACTGATACTTCTTCATGACAGACATTGTCTCAGGCGAGACACCGATCATCTTGCGGTTATGAGACTTGTTGAACTTCTTGATGAAGCCGTTCACCAAAGTTTCGATGTCGTTTTTGCGGTCTGCCAAATTTGGCAAATAGATCGGCACGACGTTCAAGCGATAGAACAAGTCTTCGCGGAACTTACCTTCAGCGATCATCTGCTCAAGCGGGCGGTTCGTTGCAGCGATAACGCGAACGTTCGCTTCGATCTCGCGGTTGGAACCGACAGGTGTAAATACGCGCTCTTGAAGAACGCGAAGGAGTTTCACCTGCATCGTGACCGGCATTTCGCCCAATTCGTCGAGGAAAAGCGTGCCACCTTCTGCAAACTGGAAGCGGCCGATCTTACGCTCGTTCGCGCCCGTGAATGACCCTTTCTCGTGACCGAAAAGTTCGGATTCAAAAAGGTTTTCAGGAATCGCTGAGCAGTTGATCGCTACGAACTTCTCGTCTTTACGAGTGGAGTTGTAGTGAATCGCGCGGGCCACAAGTTCTTTACCTGTACCGGAAGCGCCGCGAATCAGAACAGCCGTGTCGACTTTAGCGAGACGGTTGATGATGTTGAAGACCTTCTGCATCTCGTTTGAGTTACCGATGATCTTACGGCCTGCCTCTGTGAGGATAGGTGCTGAAGCTGCGACAGAAGAGATCAGCGACTGAGCGCTTAACGCTTTTTCAGCAAGCTTGATGAGCTCGTCCGCTTTCACGGGTTTTGAGAGATAGTTGTAGGCGCCTTCTTTGACGGCGCTCACGGCGTCATCGATTGAAGCGTAAGCCGTCATGATTAGAACGACGGTCGAAGGGTCGTGTTCTTTGATAAGCTTGAGCGCTTCAAGGCCGTTTAAGCGCGGCATGTCGACGTCGAGAAGAACGAGATCATAATGTTGAGCGCGGACTTTTTCGATCGCGTTTAAGCCATCGAACGCTTCATCGACCTCGAAGCCGCCCGCTTGTACGAGCGTCTCACGAACAGAGAAACGAAGGCCCTGATCGTCATCTACAACTAACACGCGCAACATTGCGACTCCTGTTCAAGATTCCACTTCGGACGACGTCGGAAGTTCGACCGTAAATGTCGAACCTTCGCCGGTTTGGCTATCGACTGAAATCGAGCCTCGGTGAAGTTCCACGAAGTATTTAGCAAGGTAGAGGCCAAGTCCCGAGCCTTTGATCTGAGAACTCTTGGCATTTTTCGAGCGGTAGAACTTCGTGAAAACATGAGGCAATTCGTCTTCGGGGATGCCTTGCCCTTGATCGGCCACCTGGATGATGACCCTGCTTTCAGCCTCTTCCGTTGTAATAAGGATGGAAGAACTTTCAGGGCTGTACTTGATCGCATTCTCGATCAAGTTGGAAATCACCTGCCTCATGAGGTCGACATCCATCTTCACGGAGAAGAGGGGCTCAAGCTCTGTTTTGATGGAAATGTGCTTCGAGTGCGCGAGGTATTCGAGTTTGCCGACGACTTCTTTGATGAGTGAATTCGGGTCGCGGCTCTGGAGATGAAGTTTCAGCTCTTTGCTCTCGATCCGGCCGAGATTGAGAATCGAGCTCACGAAATCTAAGAGTTCTTGGCTCGACTTCGAGAGTGTGGCGAGAGCCTCTTTCTGTTTCGGCGAGAGCGGGTTCGGATCGTGAGTCACGATGTCTGTCATGCCCTGAATGCGCGCGATCGGCGTTTTCAAATCGTGAGACATCATACTTAAGAAGTTTGTCTTCAGTTCTTCGACCTGAGTGAGCAAACGGTTCTTTTGGTAGTACTCCCAGCTTCTGCGGTTTTCGACGATCAAGCGGTAGGGAATAAAGAAGTAATAACAGATGAAGATCGCGAGGATCGGGTGCGCCATCTCGATCCAGATGCCGCCGATCCAGAACGCGATAAACGAAATGACGAAGAAACTC
>CAJYOV010000601.1 GCA_913776405.1 Pseudobdellovibrionaceae bacterium | reverse complement strand
CTCATCCATCGGACGTTGACGAACTTCATTTTGAACAGCAACTGCCTGAGTAGCAGCTGGCAGTACAGGAACTGGCGAAACAGCTTGCGGCACATCTTGCTGCGGCTCATGGGACGCCGATTCTGATGGCGGTGCTAGCTGCGGATTGTATTGGTAGAAGCGCGCTTCGAGCTGTTTCGCTGAGGCGAGAACGAAACGATGCGCTGAACGAAGCGGGAAGTGAAAGCGTGGGGGCTCCAAGCATCCGATGAGTAAAACGCCGTTCCATTCCGCAAGCGGAATGAAACCAGGTGTCCACTCGAAGCCGTTTCGAACCGCTTCGTAAAACGGAAGGTCGGCAGGAATTTGGAAGAACTCGTTCTTCACGACAGGCAGCTCGTACGTGTCCATTGCCCATTGCAAATACTCACGCTCGTCGAGATGGCCATTGACCAAAACCCAACGAAGAGCGTCTTCGCCGCTCGCGTTTAAGTGTGTTTGCAATTCTGAGAGTTCGCGATCGGAGAGTCCGAATCGCGAAGCCCATGACAACGAACTCATGCATTTTATATCGGACTCTCAAGTCTTTTCCTTCAGTTATCGGCGCGTGAGATGACGATGATGGAACAGGTTCTGGACCTCTGTCCTGGGGTCTCGATGGGACCGGTCGGCGGTTTTTACAGGTCGTTGGTAGCGGGTCCGGTGTCATTTCAGGAAATCGTTTCACGCTGAGACGATCTAACGGCCACTTCAGTCGCCAAGGCCAATGGCTCGGTTCATGCTCTTGTAAGAGGCAGAAAAAGGCAGAAAGAGGCAGGAGGGGTGAATGGGCCTAATCAACCAGACACGAAAGCTTGAACCGACCGCGATTGGCGGCACCGTGGCAAGCCTGGTGGCGTTCGCACTCATGGGTTGGGTCGTGACGGCTTTGATGTGGCGCCCCCTGGGGCGAACAGAGCTAGAAAGCCTGCAGCGCGTACCCGAAATCGCACCGGAGTCGGCTCCTGAATCGAGCCCGCACGCGCCGCCTCAGAAACCTCGTAAAACAAATTCCCAAAGGACCCTCACAGCCTAACCAATTAGGGGCTGTTTCTTGTGGGGCGCACTTAAGTCTGATAGGGTCGCAGCCCGCATGCAGACACCGAATATCCCAGCGTTTTCCTCAAATTCCGAGGGCCGCATTTACCTCGATCACAACGCCACATCGCCGATCTCCGACGAAGTGCGCGCGCTTGTGCCCGAGTGGCTCACGCACTGGGGAAACCCGAGTTCGATTCACGTCGCGGGTCGTGGTCCAAAAACGTTGCTGCGTGAATCACGCGACAAGATCGCAAAACTTCTCGGCGTCAATCCGCTCGAACTCATCTTCACAAACGGCGGCTCTGAGTCGAACAACTTTGCTCTCAAGGGTGTCTTCGAAACGGCGCCCGAAGGCCGCGATCATTACATCATCAGCGCGGTTGAGCATCCGAGCTTAAAGCGTACAGCTGACTATTTGCGTTCGCGCGGGGCTCGCGTCGACGAGATTCCGGTTCTTCGTTCGGGTCGCATTGACCTCGAAGCTTATCAAGCTCTCTTGACCGACAAGACGGCCCTTGTGTCCGTCATGATGGCGAATAACGAAACGGGACACGTCTTTCCAATTCGCGAGATGGCGGAGCTAGCTCACGCGAAGGGCGCTCTCTTTCACACCGATGGTGTTCAAGCCCTCGGTAAAATGGAATTCAATCTTCGCGATCTCGGAGTTGATCTCGCAAGCTTTGCTGGTCACAAATTCTACGCACTCAAAGGCATCGGCGTGCTTTACGCGAAAAAAGGCGTGAAGCTCGAAAACTTGGTCCACGGCGGCGGCCAAGAACGCCATCGTCGCGGCGGGACTGAAAATATTCTCGCGATCGCATCGCTCGGCTACATGTGCGGCAAAAAAGATGAAATCGCAGCCCGTGGCGAACAGATGCGCGTTCTTCGCGATCACTTCGAGACGCGTGTCACATCTGAGATCGAAGGTGTTTCGATCACGGGTGCAGAGTCGCCGCGCTTGCCGAACACTTCGAGTCTCCTCATCCCGGGTGTTGACGGCGAAATCTTGCTCATGAATTTAGATCTAAAAGGCTATGCCGTTTCAACAGGCGCTGCGTGTAGCTCCGGCTCGCCGGAACCGTCGCCTGTGCTACTTGCCATGGGCCTGACCCGCGCCGAAGCTCAAAGTTCGATGCGCGTCGGTCTTGGTTGGTCGACCACGCGTGAGCAAGTCGACCGCTTCATTGAGACTTTGATTGAAGTCGTGCGCCACATTCGCGCGATCGATGCGCAAAGCGCGTCGGTTCAAGCGAAAGGTCGCTTGCACGACACGTCATCAGAAGGGAAGTCCTATGTCCGCTAATCAAAATCCATCGCCTCAAGTTCTTCGCGCCGATGGATCACGAAAGCGGGTCTTGGTCGCCATGAGCGGCGGCGTCGATTCATCGGTCGCCGCTGCACTCTTGGTTGAGCAAGGATACGACGTTGTCGGCGTCACGATGCAAGTCTGGGATTACTCGACATGCGATATCGAAGAAGGTCACGGCACTTGTTGTTCGAGTGTTGACGTCGATGACGCACGCTCGGTCGCAGACCGCTTAGGCTTTCCGTTCTACGTGATGAACGTCGAATCGAAATTCAAGACGTTCGTTATCGATCCGTTCATCAAATCGTACATGGAAGGGCAAACGCCGCTCCCGTGCGTAAACTGCAATACGTATCTGAAGTTCGATCACTTGGTTCGCAAAATGCGCGAACTCGATTGCGATTACTTGGCGACGGGCCACTACGCAAAAATCGAAACGGGCGCAAACGGCCTCCCACAAATCGTGACTTCGACCGACGACTGGAAAG
>CAJYOV010000600.1 GCA_913776405.1 Pseudobdellovibrionaceae bacterium | reverse complement strand
CGATAACAAAGGCATCCTTCAAAAGGTTCAGGTTCTTGGATCAGCAGGTGTCACAGATCTCGACGACGCTGCCGTGGAAGCATTCCGCGCCGCTGCTCCGTTCCCGAATCCGCCGAAAGGCATGGTCGACGGCGATGGCACCGTGAAGATCCGCTGGGATTTCATCTTGGAAGCGAACGCCGGCACTCTCTTCGACGCGATTCAGAAGTCGAAAGTCATGTAATGCAAGCGCACACGGTCTTGATCCTCACTGCTGGCCTGGCTGAGAAAGCTGCGCCCGATGCGCTTGACCGTGCGATTACTGAACTCCTGAACAGAAAGAAGACGCCCTATTTGCTTTTGGGCATAGACGGCGACGATGTGCTCGAGCGCTGTTCTCGTCTCGAAGATGTCGAAATGATTTTCGACCCCAATCATTCACCCGAAGACCGGGATCTTTTCTCATCTGTAAAAGCGGGGCTCTTTGCTACAAATGCAGGCGCTTTTATCTGGCGCATCGACCGCCCCTTTCCTTCCGCCGAAGTTTGGACTCGCTTAGAGACTGCGCTTCGCCTCGACGAGGATAAAAAAACCGACATCTACAAAGTGTCGAGTGACCCGTCGGACCTGATTTTGGTTACGGCGCAAGGCGGTAAACGCTTGAAAGAACGTCCCGCGCAGAGCGCTTGGCCAACGGCTGATGATATCGACGCGACGGCGCTAGATTTAAAAACATAAGCTCACCGACTAAAGCCAAATCTGCCGCGACCAATTCCTGTCTTTTTTGAATCGTTCTAAGACTTTAGCCTCTACCTGACTTTCCTTTACTCCGCTCAGGCGCGATGCTAGATCGGTAGCTCTACATAAAGGAACTTCTCGTGAAAAAACTGAAAGTCCGCAAGGACGTCCTCGATCGCATCGCTAGCCGCGTTCATTACATGACGACGCAAATGATCTATCTCGCGAACCACCGCGAAGATAAAGCGAAGGGCGATCCGAAAGTAGGCGGTCACCCCGCTGCATGCGCGAGCTCGCTTCACATCACGGGCGCTCTTCACCTTCTCGTGAAGTCAGGCTACGACTTCATCGCGAACAAACCGCACGCGGCACCCGTAGATCACACTTACAACTACATGCTCGAACTCTTCTTCAAAGAAGGCCTCGAGAAGTTCACGCAAGAAGAAGCGAACAAGGTCATGCTCGGCCTTCGCCACTTCCCGCAAAACGGCGAGCCTGTCTTCCAATCGTACCACTCGGCATACGATCCAGATCACCATGGCTTCTTGCCAACAGGTACCGTTGGCATTCCACCTGTAAACGTTGGCTACATGGCTCACGCGTACACGTTCTTGAAGAACCACGGCTACGAAGTTCCTGATGCGCACTTCTGGGCTATCCTAGGTGACTCGGAATTCCGCGAAGGTTCGCTGTACGAGGCTGTTCCAGATTTCGCAGAACGCGAAATCGGCAATCTCACTTGGATCGTCGATTACAACCGTCAATCGCTCGACGGTCATCGCATCACGAACAAAGAGATCATGAACGGTACGGACGATCAGCGTATCGAACGCACGATGGCTGCCAACGGTTGGGAAGTCATCAACCTCCGTCACGGTCAGAAGCGTTTAGACCTTTTCAAAAAAACAGACGGCGAACAGTTCAAAAAATTCCTCGAGAACGATCTTCAGGATTACGAACTTCAAGCGCTTCTCCTCGTTAAGGACATGGCCGCACTCAAGAAGGGCCTTGCGAAAGAGCGTCCGCAG
This sequence comes from Pseudobdellovibrionaceae bacterium, assembly GCA_913776405.1. Lineage (GTDB taxonomy): Bacteria > Bdellovibrionota > Bdellovibrionia > Bdellovibrionales > JAMPXM01 > CAJYOV01. The sequence goes on along the minus strand of CAJYOV010000600.1, from coordinate 666 downwards.
CTCAAGAAATTCTTGGCAGCCGTCACAGACGACGAGCTCTTCTGGGGCTTCCGCGACTTCGGCGGTCACGATATCGAAATGCTCGCAGACGCGATGGAGCGCTCGAAGCAGTCGAAGCGTAAGCCAACGATCATCATCGCACACACACTCAAAGGTTGGGGCCTTCGCGCAGCAGCGGCGCCAGGCAACCACTCATCGCTCCCAAGCGAAGACGAAGTCGAAGAGCTTCGTAAAGCTCAGGGCCTGACTGGCGATACACTCTTTGCAAACTTCGATGCAAAAACTGAAGAGTCGAAGTTCTTGAAAGAACGCGGCGCCGAGCTCGAAAAAGAAATTCGCGATCACTTCGCACGCCGTGAAAAGAACTGGAAGAACTTCCAGAAGAAAATCCAAGAAGGCGGCGAGATTCCTGTTTCGATGGGCATCAACCTCAAGATGGCGAGCTACCCGCACACGCAGTGGATGCTCGGTCAACTGACAGCGAAGCTCACGCGTATTGCCAACATGCCACTTCAAGCGAAAGGCGATCAGAAAGCTCTGCCTGCAGAAGAGCTTCCTTGGAAAACGCCGGCAGAGCTTCTTGTTTCGATGGCTCCAGACGTTGGAACTTCAACGAACTTGAACCCCGCGATGGACGGTAAGATCTTCGGCGCACCTGTCGTTGTC
>CAJYOV010000599.1 GCA_913776405.1 Pseudobdellovibrionaceae bacterium | reverse complement strand
ACGTAAGGCTCACCTTTTTTTGCGTAATCGTGGAAGTTCAGACGCCACATCGTGTTTGCCGAAACACAGACCGAAATGAAAACGGCCAAACCTACCGCAGTACGAAGACCAGGCCACTTCTTTACGGACGGGGTTGCTTTCGCGAGGAGTGCGCCCGCGCAGAACGCAAGCGGCCAGATCATATTCATGATTAACCAAGGTGTCTTGTAGGGAATCAGACTGTAGGCTAACCAAGTTCCAAAACCCGTCAGAATCAAAATTCTGAGCGATCGATTGACGGTGAAAAACACGATCGGGCTTAGCGCCAAGCCCGCAAGCGTTGGCCACTCATACCGTTTCAAGAGATCGAGCCAATAAACGAACTCTTTCTCATGACCCGTTTTCGACGTGCCTGTTTTTGTCCACACTTGCAGGGCCGTCAACATGTCGACCGCGCCTTGAGTGTAAACGAAGAATCCTGTGAACAGAGCCAGGGTCACTAAAACGGAAACCATGCCGATGCCGAACCATTCGCCGGATTCGGGCGCTTTCAGACTCGGAGATTTTTCGTTTGAGCCGAACTTTGGGAAAAGCCGATCGATCGCATTCACCAAGCCGACTGCGATGAACCACGTACCTACGAAGATGAAAAACGTCTCTTTGGTTGTAATCAGAATCACGAGGGCTAACGACATCCACCAAAGAGATCGCGCATTCCGCTCGTAACGATAGAGGAAATAACCGTACGAAAAAGCGACCTGCGCGAAGATAAACAAGCTCTCGTGGATCGCGTAGCGCGAATAAAAAACAAACGCCGGGCTTACCGCCAGAACGAATGCCGTGGCTGTCGCCGCACGACCGACAAAACGTTTGTGTTTACCGATGACAATCAAAGTCGCGATTTGAATGAGGCCCGTCACGAATCGGAAGCCGAAGATGCCCCAACCGAAAACAAGTTCCGCAAGCTGAAGGATGTAGAAATAAAGAGGGCCGTGAAAGTTTGTAGGGTCGTATTTGTAGAACCCATTTCGCCAGATCGTCGCAACGAAATGGCCATTAATTCCTTCATCGAAGTGAACAGGCTTGAGTGTCAGCTGCCAAGTGCGTAGAAAAAAGGCGCCCAAGAGAATCAACAGAAAGAAGAAGCCAAGACGCGCCCGCGAGGCGCCGGAATCGACATGACCAAGATCTCTCTTCGCTGACAGACTTTTCGCTTTTTTTTCCATCGTGACGCCGGTTTAAGTGTTCGTCTTTAGCTTAGTTTTGAAGTAGGTTCCTTGTCATGACGCAATTGTCACTAGTGATCCCGGCCTACAACGAAGAACGGCGGCTTCCGCAGAGCCTGCGCGACATTGCGTCGTTCTTTCGTTTTCAGCAGCGAGATGCTGCGACTGTCGCGTCCATTCAACCTCAAGAGACGCTTGAAATCCTGGTCGTCATCGAGAAATCAAAAGACAGAACGCTCGAACTTGCTCGCGCCGAGACGGCCAAATTTCCCGCATTTCAGATCGTCGACAACGTCGTCCATCGAGGCAAAGGTTACGCCGTTCGCTCAGGCATGTTGAAAGCTGAAGGCGACATCATCATTTTCATGGATGCTGACCTTTCGACCCCCCTATCGGAAGTCTACCGGTTTCTGCAGCATCTCCAAGAGCATCCCGAGACCGATATTGTGATTGGCTCGCGCGCCGATGCTCGAAGCCAAATCGTTAAAAAACAATCGTGGTTTCGCCGAAATCTGGGGCGCGGCTTCAACAAGTTCGTTTTCTTGTTCGGTATCCGCGGCATCAAAGACACTCAGTGTGGCTTCAAGGCGTTCCGCAAATCAGCCGCGAGAGAAGTGTTCTCGCGCGCCACACTCGATGGCTTCGCCTTCGATGTTGAAGTGCTGATGTTGGCAAAAGAAATGGGCTATAAAATCGACGTTGTGCCCGTTCGATGGATCAACTCCGAAGACTCGAAAGTTCGAGTCTTCATCGATCCACTAAAAATGCTCTGGGACCTTATAAGGATTCGACGGATTGTTCGGAAGACCCTTCAAGCCCGCCCGATGCTAGGCCGAGGTTGATCGCTCGTTCCATCAATCGCGTCATTTCTGAAACCGACGCCTTTAACTTCGCTGGCGATTTTAGATCACCCACGACATTCTCTGGCGCGAAACTTAGAATCTGAAACACATCCATTTGTTTCGAGATTGGGCCAGCAAGTTCGCGTCGCACCGATGGCGGCGCTTTAGCCAGCAACTTTTCGAGTTCCATGTTCGCTCCGCCTTCGCCTGAAATCTCTCCGAGGACAAAGTAAAGAGCGTTCGTAACTTCAACTCCGACGCCGCGCCAATCGCCTTTTGCAACTTTCGCGTCGACTCGGCGCAAACGTGCTCGAAGACGACGCTGAAGATCTTTTTTCTTCTGGCCCCATCCGAGCTCGCGACGCGCTTTAAACATGAGGCCCGCAAGAAGGCCCATCAAGAGAAGCGGCATCGAAATCAGATACTGCGCACGAGTCAGACCAAATGGTTTCTGATACGTTGTGAGAAGTTGCGGAGGGCGATCGACCGGTTTCGCTTGCGCGCCGCCCCCACTACCGCCCGCTTTCATCTCAGTACCGCCTGCCTGTGGCCCTTGGCCCACACCAACGAGAACGCGAACGGGTTCCGTCGTTTTCGTAATGTACTTTTTTTCTTTGGGATCGAAGATACTCGTCGATATACCGGGAATCGTAAATTCACCTTCGCGACGCGGAATCAGCATAATGCTGAAGTCTTTGAAGCTTGTCCCTGTTCTGAAAAACTTCGAGTCTTTCTGCGTGTCGTAGATTTCCATGCCTTCCGGCGGTTGAAACGGTGGAATCTCGATGAGCTTCGCATTCCCACGGCCTTCAAATCGAATCTTGTAAGTGAAAGGCTGATTGGAAACGACGTCGCGATCCTCGACTCTCGCACTGACTTGAAAGTCGCCGACAGCGCCTGAGAAATCGGCCGGTCGACCTTCGGCAGGCAAAGGTTTTACATTCACCTTCACGGGTGTCGATGACTTCGTGTAGGTGTAGGCTTTTCCGATGCCCATGCCGGTGAAGTTGTCGAACGCGGGGAGCACCGTACACTTTGCGGTGTAAGAGTCGATCGTGGCAGGGCCTTCTTTAATCGGGAACAATGCAAACGACGCGAGAAGCGCTTTTTTATACGGCAAACCGTTTACGGTTTCGGACACGAAATTCAAATGAGTTGCGATCTCGATGTCCTCTTTCCAGAACCCTCGCAGCGCCGGATATTTTAAAGTGTCGAGGTCACGGATTTGACCGCGCGTGTAGAGATAGAATGAAACGGTGATCTGCTCGCCGACGTAAGCTTCATTTTTGTCGGTCTCGACTTGGACGAAAAACGCGTCATTCGGATTGATCGGAAGCGTTCTCGAACCGCCACCACCGTTTTGGGTGGCATCCTCATCAAAGCCTTGACCTACTCCGCGACGCAGGAGCTGAGTAAAGAGGTCATCCGCATCGTCTTCATCTTCAAAGCCTTGCGGCATTTGAATGCCCGCACTTGGATTCGGCGGCTGAATCGTTCGCGGTCGAGCTTGCACACCAAGACCACGACCGACCTTCACCTGAATCGGCTTCGTCAGATAGGTTTTTCCGTCGACGATCACTTCGGACGCCGCGATTGTAAGGGTGCCTTCACGCTTTGGTTGAAGCATGAAGTTGTAGTTTGTAGACCGCACCGTTTGAAATTTCGGGCCTGCCGGCGTTGTCTGAAACGTCGACTTCGACTGCTGCGACTGCCACTCGTTCAGAATCTCGAAGTCGTTGATGGGCGGAAGTGTGGGCTGTGAAGTCGAGACGTCGTCACCAGACGATACACTAACTGTATAGGTGAATGTATCTTCGGGATTTAACGAATTCCGATCGACGGTCGCGGAAACTGTGACCTGACTGAAGGCCACCGAAGGGGCGCCGAACAGGCACGCAAATAAAAATGCGATAAGAGCGAAATGGCTCAAACTCACATTCGCGGGCGTCAAACTCGCTTTGATCGCATTACCAGTCTTTGTCAGGAGGCGCATCCTTGGCTCCCTCGCGCTGTTGTTTCGCGCGAATCTGTTCTTCTTGTTGTTTCAATTCGTCCAGGATTCGATCGACATCTTGTTTCGAGAGATCCTTGCCCTTGTACGGCTGCGGCTGTGGTTTCTTTTGCTGATTCTCGAACTTTTGATTCTGATTCTGTTGTTCGCCCTGGCCGTCGTCTTTTTTCTCTTTGTCTTCTTTATCGCCCTTGCCGCCGCCTTCGCCGCCATTGAGAAGAAGCTCCATGTTAGTCTTCGTCTCTTCGGAGTTCGGCTTTTCATTCAGCGCTAACTGGTAAGCGGTCAGTGCCTCTTCGACTTTATTCTGAGACGCGAGCACGGCCCCTTTATTAAAGAACGCGCGGAAGCGAACTTCCTTATCGCGCTTGGAATTTGTCTTCGCTAGCCGTGTCGCCGTCTCGTACTGCTTCAGAGCTCGATCAACTTCCTTCATTTGGAGAAACGCGTTACCGATGTTGTATTGCACTTCCGGCGCGTATGGCAATTCACCAAGTGCATCCGTAAAGAAGTCGAATGAATCAAGAGGCTTGCCTTTATCGTAGCGGCTGACACCCTGATTGTTTTTGATAATCCCGCGCAGCTCGCCCGCACAAGCAGCTTCCGAAAAGCCGCACAAGATCAAACAGCCTGCGATACCGATAGATAAGGTTTGCGCGAGGTGTTTCATGTCTCTGACACCTCGAAGCGACCTTTCCAAATTCGTCCGGCCGCTTTTCGCTCGCTAATCAACATCTCGAACAAAAGAATTAAGAAGCCGATCGCAAGTGGAATTTGAAAGCGCTCATCGTAGCTTGTCGCAAGCGACGATGCGAATTCTGCCTTCTGAAGTTTATCGAGGTCAGCCTTGATCGCCTTGGCTTCTTGGCCGCCGAACGTTGCGTGATGGAAACTGCCGTTCCCCGCTTCAGCAAGTTCGCGAAGGAAATCGCCTTTCACAGTCGAGATCACTTCTTTGCCGGATCGATCCCGCTTGTAGGATCTTAAGAAACCGCGGTCATCGCGTGCGGGAATCGGCGCGCCGCGCTCTGTTCCGAACGCGAGTGTAAAGACGCGCGTACCGTCTGCTGCAAACTTCTTCGCCTGTTCGAGCGCGCCTTTTTCCTGATCTTCGCCATCACTCACGACAAGGATCACTCTCGTAACCCGTGTCGTTTCGTCAGTCTCTTGACCGCCGCGATCGAACACACCGCGCGCCTCTTCTAGCGCCTTCGTAATGTTCGTACCTTGAGTCTCGACGGACTCTGGCCCCAGGCCCTCGACAAACATCTTAAGAGACCCTTTGTCAGACGTCAGCGGGCTTAAGACCACCGCAGAACCCGCAAATGCCACAAGGCCCACTTGATCGCCCGACAACGCATCTAAGAGCCGAGTCACTTCAGACTTCGCATGCTGTAGACGCGAGGGCTTCACGTCTTCCGCGAGCATGGAGTTTGAGACGTCAAATGCAACGACCAGCTCCACACCCTGCACTTTCACTTCCTGCAGGCTTTTGCCGAGTTGTGGTCTCGCGAGTGCCGTTACGAAGAACGCGAAGGCAAGAAGCTTTAAGGCGAGCTTGAACCGACGTCGACGTTTCGAAACCGACGACGTGAGAAACGGCGTGAGCTTCTCGCCAAGAGCTTTCTGCACAAGTTTACGAGCGCGACGCTCGAACGCCATTGAGGCCAGCCAGATAATCGGGATGACCCAAAGAATTTGGAACGCTTCCGGAGCTGCGAATCTCATCAAGGCACTCTCCTAAAGAGGGTTTGCCCTAGGAACAGCGCGATGACCGCAAGCCAAACGGCCGCAGTCACCCACGGCATAAAGAGTTCCGAGTATTTTGTGTATTGGCTCACATCGATTTTCGTTTTCTCAAGCGCATCGATGTCGCGGAAAACGCGGCGAAGGGCGTTGCCGTCCGTTGCACGTTGATATTTGCCGCCTGTCTCAGAAGCCATGCGCCCAAGAAGATCGTCATTCACGGAGCTATGGATCGGTTGGTAACGCTTTACCTTGCGGCCGAATGCATCGATCGATTCGATCGGAAGTTGTGCGTCGCCGTCTTGACCGATGCCGATTGAATAAATCTTGAGCCCGTAGCCTTTTGCAATTCCGAGCGCCGTGTCTGGATCGATCAGACCTGAATTGGATTCGCCGTCCGTCGCGAAGACGACAACACGCGTTTTCGCAGTCGAATCACGCATGCGACCAGCGGCGGTGGCGAGAGCTGAACCGATGGCGGTCCCCATTTTGATATTTCGAGAGGGCTTCAACTGACTGATGCTCTTGATGAGGAGCTGGTGATCGAGCGTTAACGGTACACGCGTGAAGGCTTCACCCATGAAGACAACAAGGCCAATTCGGTCGTTCTCTCGGCTATTCACAAACTCCGTAAGAATTTTTTTCGCGGCTTCGATCCGATTCTCGTAAGGCGCCATGTCTTCGATCAACATCGAATCCGAAATGTCGAGCGTCAGCATGATATCGATGCCTTCGACATTTCGGCGAACTTTCGTATCCGCCTGCTGCGGTCGCGCGAGCGCAATGATCGCGCATGAAAGCGAAGCAAACAGAAAAGCCAGCGGCAACCAGCGAAGGCGAACGCGCAAGGTCTTCGGAAGAGTCTTTGCAAATTCGACCGAACTAAACTGCAAAGTCGGTCGCGATTTTTTCGAGCGATAAATCATCCACGCGGCGACGCCGACGAGTGGAATAAAGAGCAAGAATGCTAGAGGACTCGCCCAAATCATTAAGCGGTCCTTTCTTTGACGATGCGACTTGCCAGCGTTCGCACAAGTTCCATGAGCTGAACGGCGTCGTCGCTGCCAGCGTTCGAGGTTTGCGCCTTTCGTGTCTCCGTAAGAACGATGCGCAAATCTCGCGACACCGCTTTAAAGAGATCCGGATCGTTTTTCTTGAGCGTGCGCTGAATCGTGCGGGTCGAGCCCTCGATGGCAGGAATCACGAGTTCGCGCGCGAGAAACCACCGAAATTCGGTTTCAAGAGTCTTGAAGAAGGATCTTGAGCCCATTTGATCCCACTTCTGGTCCCCAACCGGAATTTGACGCTGAAGTTTTCTCAATTCTTTGTTCAGGTGGTTGAGTGGCGAAAGCGCGATCGCATTTTTCTCAAGAAGTGTGAGTAAGCGTTTGCGACGAAGGGATTGCCGCACAGCTAAACCCACGACATACGCTACGCCGACCGCCAGCGCAGCGATCAAAACCCAGAACCAGAGTGGCCAAGCGAGAGTCAACGGATGCTCCGGCGGATACGGCTTACCTTCAGGGTTTTTGGCGGGGTCCATGACGGATGTCATTTGAAGTTCAATCTCGCCCAAACCCACTCGCACTTTTTTATCCGTGAGAACCGGGTTTTGAAGCTTCACGTTGCCGGCAAGCCAAGGCGATACTACGAGTGTCGCGCCCGTTTCTTTGAGCTCGCGAATTTCTTGAATATAAAATTGCGGCGGCTGATCCGCTCGCATCTCGATCCGTAAAGCCGAAGTCGCACTCAGCTTTGCAGGCGTCCCCTCACAAGACATCAGCAACTTATCGCCGATTGTGATCTTCTCTGGGAGCTCCGTTTGAGCTCCACCTGCGTCGAGACCTTTCAGTTCACATTTCCACTGCGCATCTGGAACCGGTGTCGGTGCAGTCGCTTGAGGTTTAGGCGCATTTGCGGAAGCTTGAGGCGTCGGTTGAGGGTTTGGGCCAGCCCTCGATTATCTCCGCGCCTTCTTTTTGCGGAAGTACGCAATGAGAGGCTCAATGAAATCAGAACCTGAAACCACTTCAACACGGTCGACGTTGCCCGTGCGGAGTTCGCGCTCACGCGCATCGCGTAGCGTTTCCAGATGACGTTTATACGCTTTTCGAAACTCGGGCGACGAGCTATCGACGGTAATCACCGAACCCGATTCAGAATCTTGGAGATCAACGAGCCCGACAGGTGGGATTTCCATCTCGGCAGGGTCTTGAACGACGACCGCGATCACGTCATGTTTCTTCGCCATCGTCCGAAGACTTTGAGCGAAGTTCTGATCCTGAAAGTCGCTGAACACAAAAACGGTTGCCCGCTTTTTCATGATGCCTTGAAGGTAATCCGTCGCTTCAGAAATTTTCGTGCCCGAACTTTTTGGTTTGAAATAGTAGAGGTCGCGAAGAATGCGTTGAATGTGGCCGCGACCTTTTTTCGGTGGCACGTAGTGCTCGACTTGATCCGTGAAAAGAAGGAGACCGACATGATCGTTGTTCTTTGCGGCCGCGAAGCCAAGAACCGCAGCCAGGTGGGTTACCACTTCGCCTTTGAGGTAGTCACCCGAACCGAAACTGAGCGAGCCTGAGGCATCTACGACGAGCATCAACGTGAGTTCGCGCTCTTCGTCGAACTTCTTGATGAACGTCTTTCCCGTGCGAGCGGTGACCGGCCACGAAATCGTGCGCACGTCATCACCGACCACGTATTCGCGAAACTCGGCAAACGTCATCCCCTGCCCTTTGAAGGCCGAGTGATACTGGCCCGCAAAAAGCGAGTTCACGAGTTTTCGAGTGTTGATCTCAAGAAGTTTAACCT